>JAYSVZ010000141.1:0-7187 GCA_043718305.1 Planctomycetota bacterium
CCCTCGTAGAGTGTGATCCGGTCGACATGCCGAGGCAGGACGACCTCCATAAAGTCGCGAGCCCGCTCCAGAGCGTCCGGCTCGTCAATCTGAATCGACTCGATGTCGGCGGTGTAGATGTCGCGGATCGTGCGGGTAATCATGTCCGATTCTTCGTAGATCACGCCTGGACCTTGCAGCTTCTCCAGCCGCTTGACCAAGGTTTTCCAAAGCCGGAGCAGGTAGTTCATGTCGCGGTGCAGATCCTGCGTCGAGCGGTCGACGCCTGCGGTGCGAACGATGAAGCCGAGTCCTTCGGGCGGGACGATCTCTCGGAGCGACTGGCGGAGCCGACGGCGGACATCTTCATCCTCGATCTTGCGGCTGACCCCGAGTCGTTGCAGCCCTGGCATCAGGACCAGATAGCGGCCCGGAATGCTGACATAAGTCGAGAGGGTCGGCCCTTTGGTGCCAATCCCTTCCTTGATGACCTGGATCAAGACCTCACTGCCCCGCTGGAAAATATCCTGGATCGGTGGCTTGTTGCGGACGCTGCGCTCGTTGATCTTCTCGCGACCGCGACCAGGCTTTTCCCGCTCGGGGACCAAGTGCTTGTAGTATTGATACTCGACATCGCTGACGTGGAGGAAGCCGTTGCGTCCGATGCCGAAGTCGACGAACACCGCTTGGATGCTCGATTCGATATTCACCACGCGACCGCGGTAAATGTTCCCGACGATCAGTTCCTGGCTGGAGCGCTCAACATAGAGCTCCTCCAGCACACCGTCTTCGACGATCGCGATCCGGCATTCTTCCGGCTGGATCACATTGACCAACATCTCTTTTTTCATGGGTGGCCTTTCGAGGGGAAAGGCGAACAGCGGGCTCCATCGGACGCGGATATGAGGCGAACCAGCGACCGGGACTCCGGGCGTGGGACGACTTCTGCGCCACTCGCAAAGCACTCTCACTGGTTGCATCCAGGGAAGGGACTTCGGAGAGACGCGGTTCCTGTCGAGGGAACTCCGGCAGCCAGCTCAAGGTCAGCGGAAGATCATCACGATGGACGATTGCTTCCCGATCGAGGCCTCCGGTCGCGCAGGCTCCCATCACAATTGCTAAGCAATTGGAGAGGCGAGGGGCGAAAGGGAAGGAACTTCGATTCACACTGATCCGATGGACGAGCACTCTGTTCGCAAACACTGAATCCAGAACGGCCCGCCGAGATCGGGAATGAACCGCGAAGTTCATTCTTCCTCGCCCGTCGGGGCCAACAGTTTTTTCACTTCTCCGAGGAGGAACCGGTCGATTTCACTCGCCAAATCCATTTCGGAGGCTCGGACGGCGATTTCCCACGCCTTGCGGGTGGAAATATGCCGGATGAGATCCTTGATTTCGGGGATGGCCTGGGGCGTGACGCTCAGTCGTTCGACACCCAAACCGAGGAACAGCGGGACGAACCGCGGATCCGAACACATCTGGCCACAAATGGTCACGCTGATTTTGGCCTTCGCAGCCGCATCCGCCACCATCTTGATCGTTCGGAGGATCGCGGGGTCGGCGGAATTGTAGTACCGCGCGACCGCCGGATCGGAACGATCGGCGGCGAGAGTATACTGGATGAGGTCGTTCGTGCCGATGGAGAAGAAGTTGACCTCCTTGGCGAACTCCGGAGCCATCAAGGCTGCGGAGGGCACCTCGACCATCATGCCGACGGGGATATCCGATTTGTGGGGGATTCCTTCGTCCAGCAAGTCCTCGGCGGTGTCCCGGAGGATCGCCTTGGCCTCGCGCAGTTCACCCAGCGAGGAGATCAGCGGGAACATCACGCGAATATCGCCGTGCAAAGCCGCCCTTAAGATGGCTCGCAACTGAACCTTGAACCGCTCCTTATCGTGCAGGCTGACACGAATGCTGCGGAGGCCGAGTTCCGGATTGGCGAAGTCGCTAAAGACGCTCTCCATCATTCCGGGGACTTTATCCGCCCCCAGATCAAGGGTCCGGATGACCACGGGCCGGTCGGGAAAGGTCTTCACGACCTCCAGATAGGCGGCGTAATGGTCCTCTTCGGTCGGCTCATCGTCGCGGTTCATGTACAGGAACTCGGTCCGGTACAGACCGATCCCCTCTGCCCCGCGCTCCCGGCAATGCAGGGCTTCATGCGGGAATTCGATGTTCCCAAACACCGGCACGCGGACGTGATCCGCCGTGTAACAGTCCTTGGAACTGATCCGAACGAGTCGTTTATCCTTCGATCGTTGAAGGCGGGCGGACCGCTCGGAAAGCAGAATTGCATCCGCATCGGGGGCGATGATAACGCTGCCGTCATCCCCATCGACGATCACGATTTCGCCGCCGCTGACCTGATGCAGGAACTTCCCCAGTCCGACGACGGCGGGGATCTCCAGTGCCCCGGCGAGAATCGCGGTGTGGCTGGTCGGTCCGCCGACTTCAGTGGCGAAGGCCTTGACGAACTTCGGGTCGAGGCGGGCCGTCTGACTGGGCGTCAGATTGTGCGCCAGAATAATGACCGGCTCACTGAGGATCAGCGGGCTATTCGCTTCGAGCCCGGACAGATGCCGGAGCAGTCCCCGCTCCAGGTCGTGCAGGTCATCCGCCCGCTCATTCAAGTAGGGGTTATTGAGCGCCTTGAGCGCGCGGGCCTGCTTCTGGAGCACCGTCTGCACAGCCGATTCCGGCGAGCGATTCTGCTTGCCGATCAGGTCGACAACTTCATCCAGGATCAACGGATCCTGAGCCAGTTCCAAGTGGGCCTGGAAAATCGCCCCGTACTTATCGCCGAGGCGGGCCGTCGTTTCATCGGCATGCGTCGAGATCTCGGTGCAGGTGTCTTTGACGGCCTGCCGAAAGCGGGCGATCTCGAAATCGATCGCCTCTTGCTTGATGGTTTTGCGGGTGACGAAAAGCAAATCGCGGCCCAGCACAAGGGCGGGCGCACTCGCCACCCCGGGACTGACCGCGATTCCACGTCTTACCAGCATCTGATTCTCCGGTCACTGTGGAGAACCGGTCTCCGAGAAAAGTGGACTCCGACCGCCTACCGGTCTGTCATGAACCCGTCGGCAAACAATTGCTCCAATCGATCGGCAATGGCCTCTGCTCCCGGGCCATCAACAATCATGGTCAACTCCGTCCCACTGGTGGCCCCGAGCTGGATCACGTCCATCACCGACTTCGCGTTCGCCTCTTGGCTTCCCCGAACCAGTTTCACCGTCCCCACAAACTCTTTGACGGCGCGCGCGATGAGGGAACAAGGCAGCAAATGCAGCCCGTTGGGATTTTTGACGATCAGTTCCCGACGCACCATGGTCGGCTCAAGTTCCAAGGGCATAGCTGGCCCTCCACCTCGGGTTGGGGTGAACACTTCACGTTGTCCTGATCTGGGTTTGTCTGGTTCTGAGTGTAGCCTGAGTTCCAGCCCCGTGTGGGGCTGGCCTGAGCAGACCCTGAGTGCAATTCAGGTGCCACGGCATCTGATTCACTCATTCAGACAGTGAAACCCACGACGGGTTCAGGCTTAAAACGCCTTCTCGTCCTCTTCACGGAGCAGATCCATCACCATCAACGGAGACTTCGATTGCCGCAGGAAGCTGCAGAAGTCGTCGCTCTTCAGGTGGCGCGTGATCGTTTCCAGACCACGCAGATGCTCTCCCGGACGGTCCGGCGGAGAGATCAGCAGGAAGATGATCTGAACGTCTTCCGCATCGAGTGCGGCGAAGTCGAGTCCCCCCACTGAAATGGCGACCGTGGCCACGATCGAATCGACCGAAGCATGCTTCGTGTGCGGCACCGCCACACCCCGACCAATGCCTGTCGAGCCCAACTCTTCCCGTTTCATGATCGCGGAAATGATCGCGTCAGTGTGCTCGGGAGCGATCCTACCCGCAGCCTTGAGAGAATTGACGATCTCGCGAATCGCCTCCTCCTTCGTGGTGGCCTTGAGGTCCGTGATCACGGCGTCTGCCGCGACGATTTCCGTCAGTTTCATCCCCGTTCCCCACTGGAATCACAAGTCGGCGGCCCCTCGATGGAGCCGCTGGCTTGTCTGACTTCGACAGAGGGTGCATCCTCCGTGGACTGCACCGACCGCCGAAGTATTCGAATCGCGTATCTTAGGGATGACTCCCGCCAACCGCGAGCGTGCTTCGAACGACTGTCTTTTGCTTCGTCCGACTTCAAACGCGGCAGTGCCCTAAATCGTGGCGTCGTTTGCGTATTCGCTGAGCGGTTTGTCGCGACGGTGGTCCTGGAGCTTTTCCTTGTACTTGACGATCTGATGCTCCATCTTGTGCATCGCCTGGTCAAAGGCCACGATCGCGTCGGCGTCCTCGTGTGAGGCCACAAAGTCGTGTTTGTGTTCCGTGTCGACCTGGATTTCGACTTTCACATGGTCGACCACCTTGAGATCCACGGTGACGACGATCGCCGTCACCCGCTCAAAGTAGGTCAACAGCTTCTCAGCCTTGTGGGTCATCTGGTGGCGAACATCGTCGCGAACATGCCCATGTCGGCAGGCAATCTGAACTAGCACAGGAGCCCCCTTCTCTTCAAAGGTCAGCGTCTCAGGGATGACAGGTCGGGATCAATGGCCTCATCATTCAAATTTTGAACGAAGCAACCATCTCTCCATAACTAAGCATACTACGCCACGCTTGCGGAAGGGGAAAGCCCTCAACAGGTCAGGCCCCAATTTCGACCCGATTTCCAAGCATCACCCCCGCCCGATCGGTCGATCCGACAGGGTCAACGTGGGAAAAGAACAGTCAGTCACTCCCCCCAAGGGTTATTGAGGACAAACTCCGACACTCCGCGCTAAAGCCGACTGCGTCGCGCCAGCCGGTGGCCCCCAGTCGCCGGACTCTCCGAGTCCGGTGGACCACGGTGACTTGCAGAGAGGTCGTTCTCTTGACGGTTCGCCTTGGCTGGGGGAGTGTTCTGCTGGGCGGGCGTCGTGTGTGCATCACCAAGTAAGCAGCCGGTCTCTCTCTGTCCCCTCTCCACTGGTGACGCGACTGTCAGTAAGGAGTGCGGCCAGAAACACGATCCCCGTAGGACGGGCATTCCTGCCCGTCCCAGAGCAAAGGCCCACCTCACGATCCACCCCGTCCGGCCATTCCTGAGTTTCGCGTTCGCTCGGGACGGCCTGGAAAGGCCGTCCTACGGGGAGGCGTCTTCTGGCCGCTCGCCTAATGACTTGGCTGTGGGGAGAGGGGGCAGGAATTTGCGGCTGTCGACTTTTGTGATGCACACATGGCGGGCGTCGATTCACCGGACTCGGAGAGTTCGGCGACTTTGTCGGCTTCCGCGCGGAGTGTCGTGAATTCCCTCCATTTTGTTCATCTGGTCCTTGTGGTCCGACGGGCCTCTCCCGGAGGATGTGGCTCATTCCTCGTGCCGTGCGTCAACCAGTTAGGGTTTTGCCATGTTTCACAATCTGCTGTCCACCGTTCGTCGTTTGGTCGGGGTTCGGAATCGGTCACCCGGCGAAGGACGCGCTTTGCGATCGAAGCATTGGAAGCCCGTGTGCTGCTGGCCACGCTGGTTGCGGCCAACAAGCTGACGTATCAGGATGCGGATGGGGATAACGTCGAGGTCACCTTGTCGAAGCCAGTCTTGACCGCGGGGAACGTGAACTCGATCTTCACGTTCGACACCGGCCCCATCGCGGGCAACGGGACCAAGCAACAGCTGCGGACGATCAATCTGGTCGGCGTGGCGGGAGTCGCTGGGACGACGATCATTACCAAGGCGATGCGTAGCGCAGCCAACGGCGGCGATGGCTTCGCAGCGATCGGTCAGATTGACGCCTTGGGGATCGACATCGGAGCGGTGACGATTGATGGCGACTTGGGGCGGATTCTGGCCGGGGGATAGGACCGCGACGACGCAGGGGCTGGGGGCCTTGACGGTCCACTCGATGGGCCGGTTCGGGACGTTCACCGGGGCCACGAATCTCGATAGCTTGATCAATGGGAAGCTGCTGTCGCTGAAGTCGAAGGCCGATGTGAAGGATATCTTCCTGGATGTGCAAGGCCAGATCGGAAGCCTCACCATCGGCGGTTCACTGCTCGGGGGGGTAGCCAGCAATTCGGCGGTGATCTCCAGTACCGGTGACATCGGGGCAGTGATTATCACGGGCGATCTGATTGGGGAGGGAACTAGCGGGGCGTTCTTCGATAACGGGGCGATCCGCGTCGCGAACGACATCGGCAGTGCCACGATCAAGGGGAGTATTATCGGGAATACGACGAACCGCGCCTTGATCACCGCCCGGGGACAACTAACCCCCGCCGGGACCACGGACCTGGCAATCGGCAAGCTGACCGTGACCGGTCGCGTGGAACACGCTCTGATTCACGCGGGTGAGAGTTATCCTGTGTTCACTCCTTCTGTCCAGAACGCCGACGCCCAGATCGGCCCGGTCATCGTCGGCGGTGACTGGATCGCCAGCGACCTGGTCGCCGGAGCCCTGGCCGGAGGCGATGGCCAATTCGGCAATGCGGATGACGTGATCATGTCCGGTGCCGGTGTGAAAAACGTCGCGACTGTCTTCTCGAAGATCACCAGCATCGTCATCGGCGGCCAAGTCCTCGGCACCGTCGGCGCGGGCGACCACTTCGGCTTCGTCGCCCAAAACATCGGCAGCTTCAAAGTGAAAAACAGCGTGACGACCTTCCCACTGCTCGCCGGAAACACCAACGACGACTTCCTCGTCGGCCTGCTGGGCGATCTGCGGGTGAATGAGATTTAAGGCAGGCGGGCGTAGCGGAAGTCGTCAGACTTTCGACGGCCAGAACCTCTCGGCGGGCGGCGAAAGTCTGACGACTTCCGCTGCGGCCCGCGTCAGAACAATCGGTGCTAATTCGGCCCGAACCTGAACTACTTTGTCGTCCCCAGGGTGAGCCAGCCTGGCGCATGCTGATCTTGCGTCGCGTTGGCAAAGCGGAGGGCTTTGCCACGCTTGAGGGGATTGATCACCCGGAGAGCCACGAAGGAACCAGCCGGGGTCTCCACTTTGGTGGTCCAAACCCGCGCCTCATCCCCGGGGTACTCCAAATAGATCCGAAACACCGTTTGATTCCCCCGCGACGCCACACCATCCAGCAATTCCTCCAGCTTATCCCAACGAAACTCGTTCGGTCCGACCATCAGATCGCTCAGCGGGAGATAGCCGAACTCCATGCTAT
>JAYSVZ010000142.1:0-24340 GCA_043718305.1 Planctomycetota bacterium
CGCCCGCAGTGTTTGCGGGGCCAAAACTAAAATGTTCCCGGGAGGGCTCGAACCTCCAACCTTCGGCTTCGGAGGCCGACGCTCTATCCAATTGAGCTACGGAAACGGGTGCGAACACTCTGGGGGTACTCTATTCAGCACTCGCTGGAGTGTCAAACCGGTCCTCCCCTCAAACGCGGCTTCCATTCAATGCGAAAATTGACTCGGAAGGACGCCGATCCAGCCCAGTCTCGGTCGTCGTCAACGTCTCCAGTTGAGAGGGGGCGATGCTCCACTGCCGGGCCACCTGGAGGACGGCTTCCTCATCGGGCAGTCGTGGATCGTCCACTTGCTCGAAGCCGGCCCCGATCGCCGCCGCTATGGTCGTGGCCCGGTCTTGTCCGTAGCGGAACGTGGAAGTGCCACAGAAAAGGAAAAAGGAATCTGAAGGAATGGTCTGAATGGCATCAGACTCCAGCGACCGATCGTCGCCACCGAATGGCGCGGCTCATCTGCGCCGAACAGTCAATGCCGATCGTTACCGACGGTTCATGTATTGCTTGATAATGTCCGCCGCCGCTGTGGGGATATGTGTCGTTCCCGCTGCTGCCCCGGTGGGTGGGGGAGGTGCTGGTGGGGGAGGTGCTTTCGCACCGGTCGCATCGGGATCCGGCAGCTTAACAGCCAGCGAACTCGCCGACGAAGTGTCGGAATCTTCTTCCTGGGGAGCGGGCTGTGGCGGCATGCCGTACCCGGGCATCATCTGGCCCATCGGCATTTGCATTTGCATTTGCGGATAGCCCATCGGCATCTGCTGCATCTGGGGGTACGGCATCTGCATTTGCGGCATTTGCATCTGGGGGTAACCCGGATAGCCATACGGCATGTATTGCGGTTGTTGCGGGTAGCCCTGCGGCATGCCATACCCGGGCATCATCGGCATCGGTTGCGGCATGTATTGGGTGTCCCCTGTCGGGACCATGGTCGGCGTCGCCGCAACGGGTTCCGGCTGAGGCATCGAAAAACCGATCTCGGTCCCTGCCGAGACGGGTGCTGCCGGGTTGAAGGCGGGAAGTGAGAACTGTGTCGAGGCCGAAGCCGCTTCCGGAGAACCGGCAATCATCACCGTTTCAAGGCTCGACTGGACTGGGGCGGCAACGGTCGCGCCTTCCAGGATGACCACCTCGAAATCGAGTTTGCCAATCAACACGCGATCCCCGGCTTGGAGAGTGACAGCTCCCTTGAGCCGCTCTCCATTGACGAGCGTTCCATTCGTACTGCCCAAGTCGCGCAGGCGGATCTGGAACTCGTCCACGGTGAAGACGCAGTGATGGCGACTCACCAAGTCGCTATTGGGACGGAGGTGACAATCCTCCTCCCGCCCCACAAGAAACTTCCCCACCGGCAGTGGAATCGAGTTCCCCTGCTTGTTGCCGGATGCGATCCGCAGTTCAGCTTGGATCATAAAATCACCGAATCTCCACTCGGAACAGACATCTGGAAGAATGGCTCTCATTCATCGAGACGGGTTGCTCCCTGTCTACACACAGAATACGTCGCGATGCGGCGTAGTTCAACGCACCAGTGACTCGGTACGACAGGAAACCCTAGCATCTTGCCGAGTCATGCAGCCAAGACACATCGAGAAGGGAAGGACGAATGGTGAAGAAGCAGGACGGGATGTCATTACGCTACCCGGAACGTTGTCTATTGTCAACATTTGTGTGAGTCTCCGAAAAGGATACGGCGGAAGGATTTTTGACCTCGGAGTGAGGGAGAAGTCGAGGTTCATCACGCGTCGCCGCGATTGCGATAAGCCTCGTTTCGAGAGTCGCTCTGACACTCGCCCTCCCCGAAGGGAGAGGGGAGCCAGCGGCTGGGCCGCGCTGATGTGTTCCGGGTGTCGTTGCTTTTGATCGTGAAGATCGAGGCTTTGCTCGAATGACGTATTCCTCATTTCATCCCGGAGGGATGTGAGAAATTAGCCGGTGGTTGAGCGCCAGCGACACCACCGGAAAACGCCCCCGAAGTTGGCCGCATCCCTTCAGGATGCAATCACGGGCCGGGCTTGGGGACCGGTGGTGTCGCTGGCGCTCAACCACCGGCTCATGTCTAAGCCCCTACCGGGGGGCGGGCAGGCAGGCTTTCGCTCTCCATCGACGGGTGGCCGGAATTCGCGACGCCCCCCAATGTTCCGGGGCTCAGCACATCGAATCCCCTTTTGAGGGGATATTCTGTATCCTTAAACTGGCCAGTCCTGGGCACTGCACTGCGTCTCCTCCTCACCGCACGCCGCGAAACGTTTCCATGAACATGCTCCAGATTGTGCTTGGGTCTGCGGCCATTCTGACCGTGGCCTATTGGACTTACGGGCCGCTTTTGGTCCGGCTGCTCAAGCTCGATCCCAAGGCGACGACGCCTGCGGTCGAACTGCGAGATGATGTCGACTATGCCCCACTGGCTCCGAATGAACTGCTCAGTCAGCACTTCTCGGCGATCGCGGCAGCTGGTCCCATCGTGGGGCCGATTCTGGCGGGGGTGATGTTCGGGTGGCTCCCCGCGCTGATCTGGATTTTAGTCGGGTCGATTCTGATCGGCGGAGTCCACGACTTTACCGCTCTGGTTGCCTCGATTCGGCACAAGGCTCTCTCCATCGCCGAGGTCGTGCGCGACCACATGAGCCGCCGGGCGTTCTTCCTCTTCTTAAGCTTCGTCTGGCTGGCGCTCGTCTACATCATCGTGGCCTTTACCGACATCACAGCCCAGTCCTTCATTGGGGCCAGAACCCTCGAAAACGGGGAGCAAGTGACGGGAGCGGGCATCGCCTCTTCGTCGCTGATGTACCTCGCGATTCCGATCATCATGGGACTGGCGATGCGGTTTGGAAAGCTCTCCATCGGGTGGGCCACGGTGATCTTTTTGCCACTCGTCGGGTTGGCGATTTGGGCTGGGCAGTATGCTCCCGTCGATATGACCGCGATCCTGAAGACGTTCATCCCGACCGCCGACGACAAGATGGCCCACAAGGCTTGGGATGTCCTACTTCTCAGCTACTGCTGCATCGCGTCGGTCGTACCGATGTGGCTCTTGCTTCAGCCGCGCGGGCATCTCGGCGGGTACTTTTTGTATATCGCGCTGGGGGCGGGGGCGATCGGTCTACTGTTTGGGGGGCCAGCGATTGAGTACCCGGCGTTCATCGGCTGGACCTCGTCGACTGGACAGCCACTCTTTCCCGTGCTGTTCATTACGATCGCCTGTGGGGCCTGCTCCGGGTTTCATTCGCTGATCGCTTCCGGGACCACCTCGAAGCAACTCCGAGTCGAGACCGATGCCAAGCTGATCGGCTATGGAGCCATGCTGCTCGAAGCGATGGTCGCGATCGTGTCGCTGAGCTGCGTGATGATCCTGGCCAAGGACGCCCCGCTGCTCAAGACTCAACCCAATCTAATCTATGCCCAGGGGATCGGCACACTTCTGGAGCGGTTCGCCATCGCCGCACGCAGCGTGGGAATTCCGCTGCATCTGTCAGCCCAGCTCGTGGTGTCGTTCGCCCTGATGGCGTTCACGACCTTTGTGTACGACACGCTCGATGTCTGCACGCGGCTGGGACGGTACATCATTCAGGAGTTGACCGGCTGGAAGGATGCCAAGGGGCGTTGGCTCGGAACGCTGCTGACGGCTGGGGTTCCCGCGTTCTTTGTGATGCAGTCCCTCAACGGACCGGATGGGAAGCCCGCGCCGCTGTGGCAAGTCTTTTGGGGCTTGTTTGGGGCCAGTAACCAATTGCTGGCGGCACTCACGCTGCTCGGCGTGACCGTTTGGTTGTGGCGAACCCGCCGCCAGGTGTGGGTGCTGTTCGTGACGGGGATTCCGACCGTCTTGATGTACACGATGAGCACTTGGGCTCTGGTGCGGATGATTCTCGGATATATTAAGACGATCCAGAACGACAATCCCCAGCCGATCACGTACATCCTGCTTGGGATTTCGTCACTGCTGGTGGTGCTGGCGATGGCCATGCTGGTCGAGGCGTACTTGGCAATGACTCGAACCGATAAGGGGCACCCCGAGTCGAAGGTGCCAGTCGCCCGCCTCGCGTAGGGGGTAACGCGAATCCCTTGCCATGAAAGCGGGCCGCACACCTTCCGTCAATGGAGTACCCGTCCGTCCCATCCACATGCATCCCGCTCGTGGAGCACTACGGGCAAAAGGCGGACCACTCTGTTGAGGCCTGCCCGGTCACGGAATCGCAGACGATCTCCGCCGTGGCTGGCGAAAGTTGCAGCCCCGATCGAAAGTGGCCGGTGGCCACTATGAGATTCTCCACGCCCAGCAGCGGACCGATTAGCGGATGACCGCACACTGCGGCGGGGCGGAGGCCAGACCAGGTTCGTTCCATCGGGGAATTTGAGATTCCGGGGACGATCTGTTCGGCGAACGCGAGCAGATCGCGTAGCCCCTGCTCAGTGGTCCCTTTTTCGAAGCCGGTCCATTCTTCCGTGGAGCCAATCAGCACTCGCCCATCGAGTCGGGGAACTAGGTATCGCTTGCCACGTTCGATAACGCGGGTCAGCGTCTTCTTCCCCGGGTTCAGCAGGACGATTTGACCTCGCAAGGGGACTACGTCCAAGGTAATCCCGGCTGTTGCCAAAAGCTTTCCGGACCATGCTCCGGCGGTGACGATGTAGTGGGCTGCGGAGAGTTCGCCGTGTGAGGTGACGGCCGCTGCGATCTGGTGGTCTGACCGTCTCCAGTCGATGACGCCACACTGCGGAACCAGTTCGACGCCCGCCCGTTCACACGCCTTGATGAGGGCTTGCAGATGTCGAGGGTTTCGGACCTGGCACAGGTCCGGCAGCAAAATCCCCGGCTCGCGGTTCTCGATCGCTGGTTCAAGTTGGTGTAGCTCGCGCGGGGAGAGCCACTCCGCACTGGCTCCCGAGTCGCGCCATCGCGCGAGGTCCGCCCGGTGGGGTTCCTCATTCGGTGAGGGGACCGGCTCCTCGAGTTCGATACCGCCGCAGTCGTGGAACTCGTTGTCGATCCCGGTCAGTTCCCGAAGCTCGCTGGAGATCGAGGGCCAAAGACAATTCGTCGCATGCGTCAATCTGTTGAGCGGGGCGTTCGCGGCACCCAGCACCGCTGGGGGCAAGATCCCCGCTCCGGCCCAGGATGCCTCACGACCGAGATTTCCCTGGTCCAGGAGACGCACTGAAATACCACGCTGCGCAAGGCGCCATGCGGTGGTCAAACCGATCACGCCGCCGCCGATCACCAGACAATCAATCGCCATGGGCAACATTGTAGGCCAGTCGCTCCGTGACTGGCATTCGGACTACGGCTTTCCCGCCACCGCCGATTGGAATTTCGCCCCCAGCAAGGCCGAGTCCAACCCGTAGATCTTTCCGCAGGATTCGGACATCGATGTCCCGCTTTCGAGCTCCTTGATGAACTGGCCGAACTTCACCGGGCCGCCGTTCTGCAACAGGTACTCCACCAGCGTGAACCCCACCGGACCGATGGTGGTCGGCGAAAACGAGGCATCCATAAACAGATCCTGCGGATTGGTGAGGGTCGGAATGACCGCCATCGCTTCCTTCGGCAGGGCCTCCAAGTAAACATTCCGCCCGGCCACTTTCGAGGCCAGGGACAACCCCGTGCCCCGCAACAACCAATTCGGGAGTTTTGAACCGGTCCGCTTCAAATAGGCTCCGGTCATCTGGTCCACCAGATTCACCCGCAGCCCCGGCGTCTTGGCGCTCACCTGGTCCCCGACATCTTCCAGAACCACATACGCATCTTCAAAGGTGTCCACGACCACCGAGTGCCCTTGCATTGCGTCCGAGGTTTGCCGTTCGTTGACCACTTGATTGAATTCGGTGTAGCCAAAGCGGTCCTTCATCACGATGACCGCCAGACGCCCTTTCCAGAGTGTGCCGGAGGGAGCCCCCAGTCCTTTTCGGAGTGCGACAGCCTGCTCCTTAGCCCAGCCATCGACCTGCTTGAGCCGGGCTTCCGTCACGTTGCCACAGACGAGAAAATCGTCACTCTCCAGCGTGGCCGTGGTTTCGTTCGGGACCGTCTTCTTGAGCTGTTCGGCGGTTCGGTCTTTCCGGAGCTGGTTGAACTGAGCGGCGGAGTATCCGGCATACTTGTCGGCGGTCATTTCGACTTCGGTTTTCACAAAGGTCCGCAGCGGTGTCTTCGGATCGACGCCATCGTAGACACACCCTTCCTCGAACCATTTCGTGAGGTCGTCGTAGTTCTTGCGGGTGATGAGGGCTTGGCCTTGTGGCATCCGGGGGTTCTCGATGCCGCCGACCAATCGGTAGAGCCGGCTCTTGTCCTTGGCCTCACCGGGAAGAACCACCTTGCCGCTTTCACCGCCGCGCATCATGTCGTAGAACGTCTCCAGCGACAGTCCTCCCCGCAGCGTGGCTCCCGAATGGCAACCGAGGCACAGATTGGCCATGAACGGGGCGACATCCTTGGTAAATGAAACCGTTTCGGTCCCCTTGGGCTTCACGATCATGATCGTTTTTTCTTCGGCCTCAGCCTCGGATTTGAGCCGGAGCTTCGACAGGGCAGTATCCTCGCTGTCGCCATCAAAGGCGGCTCCCTGGCCGATCCAGTTGGCAATCAACGTGATCTGCTCGCGGGTCAGGGCTTCTTCGTCCTTCGGCATGCGGGAGATCTTGTCATTGGTCGTTAATCGTCCGATGATCAGGCTCTGCTGCGGTGCCCCCTGAGCCAGCAGAATGCCCCCCTTGCCGCCCTTCTTCCAGTCGGTGAAGGAGTCGAGCCGTAGTGTCGCCGCCTGCAAACTCGGCCCGTGGCACCGCACACACTTTTCATTAATCAGGGGGGCCACATCCTTGGTAAAGCTCACGCCCTGGTTCCGGGCCTTGGGAGTCGCCTTCCCCTGCGCCTTGTCGAGGTTCTTGCGGTGGGTCGCGATCGTCTTATTGATCGAAGTGAACGCCTTGTCGGTCGTCTCGACGCTGGCCGCCTTTGCGATTTCGGCGATTTTCTCCTCGACAGCTTTAAGGGCCGCCTCGGCCTCGGTGTACTCTTTCTTCCGAATCTGAGCTGCCACCGGGGGCAGCGTCTTATTCAACTCGATCAGCTCCTTTTTCTGCTCCGGAGTGACCGCCGCCGAAAGGCCCGAAAGCCACAGCCCCGACAGCAACCCCAGGACCACCAAGGTCTTAAGACTCACACGCCACATCATGGCAGCCTCACAACGCGACCAGTGAACACTCTGCACCACCACGATCTTACCGCACGATCTCACTCAAGGTTCGTCCGGTTCTCCTCACTATAGAGTTCTCCATCCCCGACTTTCCAGCGCCGCCGCCAATCCCATCCCATTTTTGGACAGAGCAACAGTCCAAGTCTGACGGCGTTCCACTCTGCCCACGTAGCTCGGTCGCTCCGCGACCGAGATTCAGGATACTGCCAATAGGCGAATGCACGCCCGACACCAACGGCGGTTCCCTCAAAAGTTTTTTCACTTTCCCCGCAAGCAGATTTGCAGTCCCCGCCGCCGCGCGATAAAGTTCGCAACTTCCCGCTGCCCACGTGGCGGAATTGGCAGACGCGCTAGGTTGAGGGCCTAGTGAGGTAACACTCGTACAGGTTCAAGTCCTGTCGTGGGCATTCTTGATGAAATAATGCAGTGGCGAAAGGACTTACGGCAAATCGCCGTGAGTCCTTTCTTCTTTTGCCTAGATCGATTGGGGGCAAATTGGGGCACGCCGCGCTGAAGCCGACTGCGACATGCCAAAAGTTGGCCCCAAGTCGCCGGATTCTCCGAATCCGGTGAACCACGGTGACTTGCAGAGAGGTCGTTCTCTGAACGGATGTGGTTCGCCTAAGCTTGGGGAGTCATCTGCTTGGCGGGCGTCGATTCACCGGACTCGGAGACTCGGAGAGTCCGGCGACATGGTCGGCTTCAGCGCGGAGTGTCCTTCAAATTGGGCTTTGATAATCATCTCGGCATTGTCACCAACCGACTGTGTTACCCGCCCGTGAACATCCATCGCGGAATGAACGGTGGCTGCTCCGTCCGTTTCATCACCCGCCTGCTGACCGGGTCAGATCGAACTGAAGATCGACTGCATCGGGAACACAATCCGCACAAAAACACTGGCAACGCACTCACTCCGGAGGCAGCAGATCGCCCCGCCGCTCCTTTGTCCGGCGAAGGCTTTCGGCTTCGCGCCACTTGGCGATCGCACCGTGGTCTCCGTTGAGCAGAACTTCCGGAACGGTCATTCCGCGGTATTCGCGAGGCTTCGTATACTGCGGATACTCCAGCATCCCCGACTCGGCAAACGAGTCGTAGCGGCTGCTCGTTTCGTCCCCCAGGACACCGGGGATGAGACGGATGACCGAGTCGATGATCAGCATCGCCGGAACTTCGCCGCCGTTGCAGATGAAGTCCCCCACAGAGACTTCGAGCGGCTGGAGTCCCTGGACAATGCGGTCGTCGAACCCTTCATAACGGCCACACAGCAACAAGAGCCGATCGTATTCCGAGAGTTCCCGGACCAGCGTTTGCGTCAACGGGCGACCTTGGGGGGTGAGCATCACGAGTTGCCCAGGCGTCGGAGTAGCGGCTTGGACCGCCTCGACGCATTCGAAGACCGGCTCGCAGCGCAGCAGCATTCCCGGCCCGCCACCAAAGGGGGGGTGGTCAACGGAGTGGTGCTTCCCCGGTGCCCAATCACGGAAATTCCACAGCTTGATATCGACCAATCCCGCGTCGATGGCCTTCTTGAGCAGGCTCTGGCTCAAATAGCTCTCGAACATGGCGGGAAAGATAGTGAGGAGATCGAAACGCATGGGGTCCATCGGGAGTCAGACTGCTGAACCGTGAAGACCGACCGAAGCCGGGCCACGACGTTGCGAAACGCGTCGCGGTTTTCCCACACCAGCGACCACGGGTCAAGCGCATCATTCGCCGGTATGCTCCGTCCGACTCGCTCGTCTGTTATACTGCTGGCTCCTCCGCGAGACACTGCCATGAACTCCTCGAAAACGAAGCCCGGCGACAAGGACCGGATTGTGTGCCGCAACCGCCGGGCGCTGCATGAGTATGAGATCGTCGATGAACTCGACTGCGGCATTATGCTGCATGGCAGCGAGGTCAAAAGCGTTCGCAACAACAAGGTCACCCTCGACGACGGGTTCGCCAAAGTCGAACGCGGCGAGGTCTGGCTCTACAACGTCGATATCTCTGAATACTCCCAAGCCAACCAGATGAACCACCCTCTTCGGCGACCGCGCAAGCTGTTGCTGAAGAAGAGTGAGATCGTCAAATTCGCAGCCCGGGCCGACGAGTCGGGCATGTCTTTGATCCCGCTGGATGTCCATTTCTCACGAGGCTTCGTGAAGATCCGCCTAGGTGTCGGCAAGGGGCGCAAGATGCACGACAAGCGAGAGAAGCTCAAGTCAGACGATGCCCGTCGGGAAATTCAGCAGGCGATGCGGCAGAGAAATAAGTAACGGCCGGGCCGGGCAGGGTGGATTTGAGGTGCCACTGGCGGTCGCTCAGTCGCGAAATGCGAGTCGCGGAGCGACTTCGCCTACGGTACTCAGCGACTTCGGAGAAGTCGCCCGCCACTGGCTCCTGCACCGGAAAGAGATCTACGAAGCGATCCAACGCACCGAGCCCCCGAATGAGCCGGAATAATTGCCGTCAAGCTTCAACTCGCTCCGATTAATTCGGCACACTGATCCCGGCGTCCGTTTCGGGCTTCACTTCCGGTTTCCCTTCATCGGACCCGGCGATCAGTTTGTACCCCACTCCCGTGATCAGCAGCACAGCTCCGACGATGAGTGCGGCCAGGGTGATGAACCGGCGGTCGAAGCGGTTGTCGAGTGAAGTCGGCACCGTAGGGGGCAATGGGGGTGGCACGAGCGGGGCGGATGGCGGGCCCCCGATCCAGTGCGGGCGATCGCTGTCGCGAATCGACTTGGCGACCGGAACATCCCCCTTCACTCGGACCGGAGGCAACATCACCGATGATCCGGGGCGCCTCCCCTTAATGTTCTTCGACTTGCCAGGATCGTGAATCGACTGATTCGGGCGGACGGCGTTGGCCACCTTGCTGTCGCTTAGCTTGGCTTCCGGCTGGGGAGTTGGTGCCTCGGGGGCTGGGCGCTGGGATAGCAGGGCTTCCATCCCGGCAAAGCGGGCGACCTGCGCCGGGTGAGCTTTCCGCCAAGTCTCCCCGCCGTGTTCCACGAGCCATTTGCCAATCGCTGACGCCACCTCGGCGGCGGACTGATAGCGGTCGTCCTTGCGCTTCATCATCATCTTATCGATGATCGCGGCGATCCCTTCGGGAACATCGGCCCGCTGTTTACGGATCGGCGGCGGGGCTTTCGTCTGATGCGCGAGCAGGCGTTGAACCAGCGTCCCATCTGTGAACGGTGGATGCCCCGTGAGCGTGAAGTAGAACGTGCAGCCGAGGCTATAAATGTCGGCCCGTTCATCGACGGCGTGGCTGTCCACGGCCTGCTCGGGGGCCAGGTAATCTGCGGTGCCGAGAACCTTCTCATCGTGCTTGATGGTGAGTGATTCAGTCTCGTTATCGCGGAAGAATCGGGCCAGGCCCAGATCGAGTAGTTTGACGGTCCCTTTCAAATCGACGAGTACATTCCCGGGCTTGATGTCGCGATGGATCAGCCCATTCTCGTGGGCATGCGAAAGTCCCTCAGCAGCTTGTCGAATGTAATCTGCGGCTTCGATGACCGTGAACTGGGTCTTGGCCTCGATGAGCTTCTCGATGTCCTTCCCTTCGACGTACTCCATGACCAGGAAGTGGATTTCGACGCCACTGTCCTTCTCGGTATCGACATCATAGGCCCGGACGATGTTCGGGTGATCGAGGGATGCCACCGCCTGGGCCTCGCGATGAAAGCGACCGAGGTACGAGGTGTCCTTGACCTTATTGGCAGGGAGCACCTTGATGGCGCAGCGACGCTTCATCCGGGTATGTTCAGCCAAGTAGATGGAGCTCATCTCCCCCTTACCGAGCAGGTTCAGGAGTTTATACCGCCCCAGCATGAACCCCTTGAACTTCCCTTGCAGAAGCTTCTCAGATTGCCAGGGAGTGATGACCCCCTTGTTGATGAGCGCTTCCGCGATCGAGGCCGAGTTGAGAACGTCGACCCCGTCCATGCGAAGGTTCTTTACCAGAACGTCGAGCGCGTCCGGATCGGTCAAGCCACTTTGCTTGACCCCGTTGAGAAAGGAATCGGCTGTGAGTTTTAGAGACATGGTGTCGTGTCCAGTGCGGACGCAGGGCGGTGACCGGCGGGGCCGGACCGCGAAGGAAAGTGTCAGACTCTCGAAACATCCGTTTTACGAGGCGTATGAACCGTTGACTATTCCGGAACGGAGTGACGGGTGATTTCCGGTGTTGTGTTCCGGCGACAACCCGCATATTCGTTGTTGGAGGCCGTCACAGCGGTTCGTGTCCCACGATGGTCAGGTCAACCACGAGGGTCTCCCCGGCCAGCGGGTGATTGGCATCGACGACCGCTTCCGTCGCGGTCATCCGTTGAACCCACACGTCGAAACGTGAGTTGTCAACAGTCGTCGTCAACTGGTCACCGACTTGCGCTTCCTCGGGAATCGCGGAGCGGGGAGTCGATTGAATCAGAATGGGGTTGTGTCGACCAAAGGCCCGCTCCGGCGTAGCGGTCACGGTCCGCGTATCTCCCATGCGCATGCCGATGACAGCCTGCGAGACCGCTGGGATGATGCTCTCGTCCCCAGCCCGGAACTCCAAGGGCTCGCGGCGGTCCGATGTCTCGATCACGCTCCCTTCCAGGGAACGGGTCGTGTAGCGGATCCGAACGAGATCACGAGGTTGAATGGGATGCATGGAGTGACTCACGAGAACGTTCCTTAGAACAGATCATCCAGGACGTGTGATGCCGAAATCTCTTCGGAGGATTCGACAACGGTCGCCTGCACTTGCTGTTCGATCCGATCCGCCTCCTCCAGGCGATTGGACTGACGGAGAAGTTGGATGTAGTTGCTGCGGGCTTTCGCGAGTGGCTTGGCTGAGACGGGAGAGGGTTGCTGTTCGAGGATCGAAATGGCTCGCTGAACGGCTTGCTCTGACGCGGCATGATTCGAGATCAAGAAGTGAACGCCGGCCAGATTGTCGAGATGCTTGGCTGTCTCGATGTGCTGGGGGCCATAGATTTGTTCACTGAGGGCCACGCAGCGTTCGATGAGCGGGAGCGCCTCCTCGGGAGCGGAACGTAAGTAATGCACCGAGGCCAACTGGCTGATCACCGCGAGTTCTGCGGCACCATCACCGGTGGTTATGACTTCGGCCAGCCGGGTCTTCAAGTGCCCCACGGCGGCGTCATATTTCTGCTGGACAATCTGCACATCGATCAGTTGTTCGAGTGCGATTGCGAGTTGCGCTGGCGTGACGTGAAGTGCCGCACCATCAAGAACCGCGACCAGGGCCTCCTCGGCCTCGGGAAGGTTTCCGATCGACTGCTGAATGCTCGCAATCAGAAGTTGATTCGGCACAATTTCGGGATGCTCAGTCCCTAGGATTTGCCGCTGAATCTCGACGGCCTCAATGATCCGTGGCAATGCCTCTCGATGGAGCTGACGGGCCACAAGGTTCTCCGCGATCGCCGCGAGTGTCTCGGCGATTTCCAGCCGCACCGAAGAGGTCGTGCTGTATTGAATCGCCAGACAACGCTCCAGGAGTGGAAACGCATCCGCGTACCGCTTCTCGCAATGCGCGAGTTCGGCCATGGCCAGGAGCGACTTGGCCGCCAGGCGATGGTCGGGTCCGAGGAGTTCCTCCAGCAACGTTTTGGCCCGCAGCAACATCAACTCGCCGCGCCCCATGTGGCCCAGCCGCATCTCATTCCGCGCCGCGCTGATCTGGGCCGAGACGAGGTGCGGATGACGGTCTCCATAAGCTGCCTGAAAGATGTGGCTCCCTTGTTGAAACAACGGGCGGGCATCGGCGTAGCGGCCTTCGGCAAACAGGACTTCCCCCAGCGTAACCAGAGTCGTCGCCAGTTGAGGATTGTGAGGACCAAGTGCCGCCTCACGAATCAGGATCGTCCGTTCCAGGTAGTTCCGCGCTGCGTCATAACGGTGCAACTGAAAGTTCAGGTAGCCTAGGTTTCCCAGGATCTGGGCTGTCTGGGGATGGTGGCTGCCGACCGTTGATTCGCGAAGCTCCAAGGCGCTTTGCAAGCGTTGTTCCGCTTCCGCATAGCGTCCCAGTGCGCGGAGCGCTTCAGCCAGGTTGTTCAGCGATGTGGCGAGCGCGGATGGATCTGATCGTTTGGCTTTGGCGCGCTCGGCAACATCTTTCTCATAGAGTCGGACCGCATCCGGAAAGCGCCCCCTCGCTACATAGACCGCCGCCAGATTGCAGCGGGTGCGGCCCAATCGCGGGTCATTCGAGCGGAGGGCTCGTTCTTGCATCCCGAGGGCGCGTTCCAGAAGCCGCCGAGCGGGCTCGACCTTGTGTTGGGAAAACAGGCTTTCGGCCAGATCAGTGAGCGTGCGGGCGACCTCGGGATGGTCGGAACCGTAGACCTCTTCGAGGGTCGACAGCGACTCTCGAAAGAGGATATCCGCTTCGCGATAGGCCCCCCGTGAGGACTTGATCACGGCCAAGCGGTTCGCCATTTCCCCGATCAAGCGATGCCCGTGCGGCAGCATGCGACGACGAATCGAGAGCGATTTGTCATAGATCAGTTCCGCATCTTGCAAGCGCCCGAGCAGATAGTAGAGCTCGCCCAAAAAGTTGAGCGCGATCCCGGTATCGTGCAGTGAGACGTAGGGGGAGCTCTCGCGAATGTCGACTTCTGCCCGGAGGATGGCTTCACTGGCGGCGTGGTTCTTGAGCATGAACTCAGCCCGGGCCAGCATGAGCCGTGTCTTCATCATGTCGGGATGTTCGACCGGCAGTCGTCCTGCTCGCCCGTCGAGAGCCGCCTGGAAGCGCTGCCGGGCCAGCTCGGGATTCTGCTCCGCCAGAGCGATCCCGCCTTGCAGGAATCGCAGTTTCGACAAGAGCAGCGCCCCGATGGCACTCCCAGCATCGCGAACGGCAAAGTCGAGTGGAGTTAACCGCAAATTCGCCCGTTCGATGCGGTTCTCATTGACATCGATCTCCACAACCGCCAGCTGCATCTCCGTCCACAGTGGTTCATCCGACGGGCAAAACTCGATCGCTTGCCGCAGTCGCCGCCGGGCATGCTGGAACTGTTCCCCGGCAATGTAGGCCGCTCCCAGCTCGACGAGGGCATCTCGCACGGCTTCTTCTCGGGAGGCGGCCTGGATCTGTTGATCTAGCACCTTGAGTAAGAATTGATGAGCCTGCGGCTCGAGTTGCAGGTCGATCGCCACATCCGCAGCTTGGCGCAAGCTTTCGATCTCGGCGGTGCCCACTCGTGAAAACCGCAACACGGAATGCCCTAGGGCGATCCGCTGGTTGGTCCACTCGTCAACCGGAGCGATGGTCGCTCCGCACACAAACTCATGCAGTCGCCGGCGAATCGACCGGGCTGGCAGGACGAGACTGGCCAGAGTCGCGCCAGTCATCAGCAGCTCCACAGAGAGCAGATCGCGAAGATCCTCTCTCGAAGAGACCGAGACCACATCCCGCTCGGGATCGTACACAAACAACCCCGCTTGAATGAGCAGGGACCAAGCCGAATGCGGAGCGGACGGGGGAGTCCGCTGCCCCGAGGTGTCTCGTAGCCAAGCTCCTGGAATCGCCTCCCCATCGAGTGCGAGGGCTGCTGACAGAAGTGGCAGGGGCGACTCGGGCTGGCTCTCCAGAACAGCCAACAGCAGCCGCAGGCTCTTGCTGATCGGAGTCGATTTTGACAGTCCCCGGTATTGCTGCCAGTACGTTTCGCAGTCGAGGAGGCCCAGCCGAATGGTCGCTCCCGCGATTGTCATGGAGCGTGGAATGCGTTCGAGAGCATCGACGATTTGCCGGGCAGCCTGTTGTTCTTGAACATTTCGCCAATCGCGACCGAGCGCCTCTTGAAGGAGTCGTAAGGCGTCCTCCGGTGCGAGTCCCCCTAGGGGCACTGCCGCAGGCCAATGTGGGGGAACCACGGTGGAATGATCGCGTTTCGTGACCACATAGCGTCCGTGGGGCACGCTCTGAATCAGCTCCAGGAGTCCGTCCCAGTCGACGAGCGAGTCCACGTAGAGTAGCCACTCGGAATGCTCCAGAAGCCAATGGCGGATCGCGGTCACACGATCCGTATGTTTCCGGGTCTGGGTTTCCGGCAGTCCCAACTCACGCGACAATTTCCAGACTGACCAATGCCAGTCGGCCTGAGTCGCAGCCCGCAATCGAAGCAACTTCATGGGGGCCTGGACCACGCGGTGAATCAATGCTTCCGCTAAGCAAGTCCGTCCGACACCCGATGGATCGGTGATGCCCGGATCCGATCCGATCACACACCGTCGCTCTTCCGCAAGCCGGCGCTCCAGTAACGACAGCAACGCATCGCGACCGAGCAGAACTCTCGGGCGGGAAGCAAAGGTCGTGTTGGACAACTGATCCGTCATGAGACTCAATCCTGGAAACGTATTCAACTCGAGACGATCAACAACGAGGCTTTCAATCGTCGAAGTCCATCACCCAGCGGTTTCGGGTTGTGGCTTTGGCCTCGACACTGTCGGGGCCTCCTGGGCGATTGCCGAGTTGGCGTAATCGAGAACGAATTCGCTCTGCTTCCCGTTCTCGCTGTTTCATCAGCCCCCCCTTGAGGCGGTCCAATTCCTGAATCCCCGACGAGACATCGCAATCGGATTCGACGATCCGTTGCAGCTTGGTGAGTCTGGCCTGAAACCCCACGCGGTCTGTCTCGGGCAGCACATCCAATTGGATGGTTTCCATCAAAAGCTGTCGCACATGCTCGACCTCTTGAGAAAACTCATCGCGTTGGCGTGAACGTTCATGAGTGAGGACGCTTTGCAAAGCTTCGCGTTCTTCGTCGGTCCAGATCGACATCGATAAGATTCGTTCAGCAGCCGTGTGCTGCCTCTCGCTCAACTGGATTTTCAAGGCCATGATCCAGTCGGGTTGTGGTTGAGAGAGATACATCAGGATCTGATCTTCGACCTGATGGGGATCGCATTCCGGTTCCCAACTGGCGCTGAGCGGAATCGCTGGGATCTTGAGCAACTCCGCATGCAGCAGGTGCCGCGGGTCGGGCTCACTCGATTCGGTCGGGATCGCCGGATCGACCAAGTCCCGAATCTCTTGCACCGTGAGCATCAGGCAGGCGACCGCCATCCGCACCTCGAAGGAGGGGTATTGAGTCGCCAGGACTTGCAACTCTTCCATGACCGATGCATGGCGTTTCTCGATTTCGGATCGGAGTTCGACAGCCGCTTGCGGGAGATAGTTATGGGCCTCGGAGCTGGCGACGCCTTGATGGAGCGTGATCCACCGTTGAGCAAAGGTCAGAGCCTGCCGCAGGTAGGCCCGAATCTCGGGTTGCGAGAATGCCGCCCGAGTCTCTTGATCTTCACTGGAGACCGCCAGCATCGAAGAGATCTCGTCAACATCGGACCGAACGCGACTCAATTCGGAGCGCCGATCATCACTGATCGGATCGACAATCGACTTGGAAAGTCGCATGGCGATTTGCCAGTTCTTCCAAGTATCAGCCGACGCCGGGTGCCGCTGCATTCCGCCAGCTCGTAAGCTCCAGTGGGCCTTCTGGAAGAGCGGTTGAGAGACTTCGTATTGAATCCCGGTCGTTTCCGTAGCATCGAGCCATTGCCGCACGTCGGCCTTGAGAGAGGTCCACTTCTCCGAGTACGGAGCGGACGCCATTGACTGCTTAAACAGGCCCGGGTAGACCCCCTGAATCCGCTCGCCATAGCTGCCGATTCGAGAGCAGTAGTTGTAGAGTTGAACCGATCCATCCCGAAGATCAAACGCTCGCAACGTCGAGGCGGCCCGCGTCGTCGGAGCAATGATCGCTGGTCGCAACGTCACCGCGCGGACCATCAACGACATGGCCAAATCCCAATCGGTGCTCACATCCCGAGAGATATTCGGGAGATTCTGTTGCAAATCGTCCTGAATCAACCCCGCCATCTGCCCCCGAGGAAACAACAGCGCGTGGGAAAAGGTCCATGTCCGAATGAGCCAGGAGGGGACAAAGCGAGCCGTGATCGACACGCGCGACTCGAGCCCCTTCGCCAGATGATAAGCCAATCCGGGCCGCCCCTCGTGGATCAGCAGCAGAATCAGATCGGGCAGGCGATCGATCCGCTCCGCGTCGGTGCTATTGAGCATCTGCGTCGCCAGCGAGGCTGTCGGACCGCTGGGGTCGGTGAACTGCGCCTCGGCCAGGACTTGTTCGGCCAGCACTGACGGCTCAAACGATCCTTGGGACGAACTGGCAGCTTCGACTGGGATGGGGGAACGCAAGTCCGCCACTCGCGGCAGTTCGTCGAGGTCATCATCATCAAAAATGCTTTTCGAGGAGGGGGTATCGGCCTGTGCGGGACTGGGCGTGGGACGAGTGTGAACGGACTCCATCATCAGCGAATCGCTGCGCGGCGGTGCCAGATCAGTCCCCGTCGGCATGGCGACGAAAGCATTGTCGTCCAGGTCAGCATCGGCCCGCTCAATATCAATCGACGATGGCTCGATCGGCAAAGGAGAGAGTTCCTCCAGGGTCTCGGCAATTCGCGGATGGTTCTCTTCGATCGATTCCGTAGCCAGGCTCTCCGCGTTGACTGGCGGAACCCGCAGCACACTGCTTTCGGTCCGCATCTTTTCGAGCGCCCGCATGACGATCGAACTGCGATGCACCGTCAGGCCAGGATCGACGTGATCCAACGGTCGCAGGACTGTTTCTGGAGCGGGAAACGGCAGAATCGTTAGTGCGGCCTCTGACGACACCATCGGAAAAACCAGCGTGGTGTCTGTCAACTCCTCCGGCATAGGCAGGAGCGTCAACGACGCGGGACGCGGCTCCCCAGAGCCAAATCGCAACCGGCCACGGGCAGCAGCAATCGCGAGAGGTCTTCCCAGATGTTCCTCGATCGTCGTGTTCAACTCGGTCCAAGTCTGGTCATCCAGCGTGGCCCCCGACTCGATCATCGTCATCAGGGAAGACCATGGGTGCGTACCAGCGATGGCCGATTGCCACACCTCGCGAGGCCAAAAGTCGGTCGGTGCGGCCATGACTTGGGCGGCTTCTTGTCGAAGCGGATCAAGCGCTTGAGAAATCTCGTCGTCGCTGGCCTGAATCGTCAACACCCGGCGGGCATAGTCCTGGATTTGTTGCCCTGCACCACGACGATCAATGGCTTGGGCGATCGCCTCACACGATAGACTTTCAGTAGGGAGTGATTGGCCAGCTTCTGCATCAATCAGAATCTCATGCATCTCGGAGATATACGTTTTCAGTTCTCGGATTTCAGCACAGAGCGAATCCGATGGCGGCCAGCCCTCTTGCTCCAGCCGATCCGCTTCGTGCAACATCCGATCGGCCAGGCGACCGCTCAGGTGGCGCAGCTCCTCGAGTCGCTCTTTGAGGATGGTGGATTCAGTCGCCATGATGGGCGTCCTGTCGACGGGCGTGGTGAAATGAAGAAGGGGCTTGTCGATCGCTTTGCGGGCAACGTGATTACGCAGCGCGGGCTGCGGTCGTTACTCAGTCAGCAGCGATCGAGTGGATGTTGTCGCCTTCCACCAGATCGAGCTCGACCTCGTTGGCCCGGCTCTTGGCTTTGGTCGATTTCGTGGGTGTCTGTGGAATTTCGTCCGCCGTGGCTTCCAGTAGCGCATCGACCAGCACGCGATAAACCGCGATCTGGACATCAGTGGACTGGAACGTGTTCACCACCGCTGCCATGGATGGCAAGTTGGTCAGCAAGCGGCGGTAATTGGCACTGCTCATGAGAATCCTCCTTCAGTCTGGAATCAGTCATTCGAATCAACGTTCGGGATGCGGGAAGCACAGACCACCCGTCCCCGCACGATCGCGGTTGCCAGCTTCGATCCGTACTCGGTTGTCAAGAACTCCACCGACCGCGCCCAATCGTCATCCGACAGGTGCTCACGTGTCTGTACAAACTGCCTGAGTGTCATGAGCGGATGCTCACCCGATTCGATCTGATCGATCAAAGCGGATTCATTCCAGGGCTCGAATGTCAGTCGCGCTTCAACACTCCAGAGCACCTCTCGAACGGGATTGAGAAGTGTGGGATCGGTCCCCACTTCGACAGCGATGTCGCTGATCGCCGAGATGCGATCCCCGGCACTCGCCGCTCGTTGCAAGACCGCCACGCGATCCTCGTATTGCGTCCATGCCACGACCGGACGGTGTTCCGAATCGAGGGAGTGTTCGAGAGCCAGATCACTGCGCAGCGACTCGTAACTTGTCTGGTAGGCGACAACTTCCGAGTCGAGATCGTCAGGCAGCGTCAACTGCCCCTGCCGCAGCTCGTTCGCCGTCGCCCGCATCCGCAGAGCCAAGCGACCTCGGGCCACACGCAAGGTCTGGAGTTGGTCCTCGATTTCCACGATGTTCCGTGGCACTGTGGCCTCCTGCGAGATCAGCGAGAGCATGACATCCAGTAACGATCCGAGATGTCGGTGGGCCATGATCCTGACTGGACCGGCGCAGGAACAATTGTCGTGGATCGCTCCGCGTTCCAACGTTGGTTCGCGGAGCGAACCACGACGATGCGACAGTGATTCCTGCTCCAGTTCTTACTGAACCTTGACCCGAGCGGCCATGGGAGCAGCGACCGGTGCCGCAGTGGGTGTCGCAGCCCGAACCGGTTCGACGGACTTGGCATCCGTTTCGCCGCCGACCTTGCAGCGACCATTGAACGACGAGCCCGACTCGACGTTGAGGCTCTTGGTGACGATGTCGCCGAAGATCTTGCAGGTGGCGCGGATCGTGAGTGACCCCTTCGACTCGACGGTCCCGGTGATTCGTCCGGCGACTTCGGCTTCCGACGCGAGGATGTTCCCTTCGACGTTCGACTCTTTGCCCAGGATCAGCTGGCCAGTTGTCTTGATGTCCCCCTTGACGGTGCCATCCAGGTGCAGATCCTCCTGCGAAATGATGTTTCCTTCGACGACGGTGCCAGCCGAGATGTAGTTGCGATTGGGGTTCATAGCGGGTTCCTGAATGGGTGCGGAGACTTTGGGAGCGGGAACCGGTGCAGCGACCGGCGCGGTTGCGGGACGAGCGTTTTTGTTTCCGAACATGATGCCTTCCTGTGAGATGAGCACGAGTGAATGGACCGCGACAGTGAGGCCGCTCTTTCCACGTTCTGGAGTGAAAAGCAAGTCGCGTACGGACTGAGCGAAATCCCATCACTTCTCGGGGCGGTCCAGCGGAGCAATGCGGGCTGAAACGACTATGACGATTCTCGGGTGGTTCAAAGCCTAAACAAGCGTTGTCGAGGGAGCGACAAGTTCTGTGTTCGCCCTGTCAATCGGACGAATCACGTTGTGACTCTGTGGCCGATTCGCCACTGTCGTCGCCTCATGAGGCAAATTGGCAACGTTCTCGGTGGCGGATAAGTCGCGGTTTCCGCTCGGCAGTGCGACCCGTTTCCAGGTCACGGTTTCAATCGCACCGGTCCCCTCATCCCCTTGCCAGGCACTCTTCATCCCGGTCATGCTGAGACCATCCGCAGCGAGTCGCAGATGGATCGATCCGACCGCGATTCCTTGGTCGCGCCGCTCCATAAAGAGGAGATGGATTCCGTGGCGAAACACGACACCTTCCGCCGACCACGGGTGCTCCTGGGCATCGTGGCCTTCGGCCACCAGGCGGACTCCCACTTGCTGTAACTTGATGAGACCCAAACAATTCGGCTCACCAGACTGGCTCGTACCGGCGATCGTCCAATGCGTCCCACCCAGATCGATTTCCGAATAGAGCCGCTCGATTCGAGGGCTGCGACAACGAATTCCCCGGTCTCGCCCCAGTCGATAGGCCAGCCACACGGCCCACAGAATCATCGCTCCGCTACCAACGGCCAGCAGTGCCAAGAGTTCTCCTCGACTCAGGTCAGGCATGATCTGCTTCCTCCTTCCAACCCAATGGCCATTTCTCGTTCTGCGCATCTTCAGCGCACAACGTTTCGGAAGAGTTCAGCAACCCGTGCGCCGAAAATGGGATTCAGTCAACCATCGGCTGAGGTCAGCCATAAATACCGGCCCCAAATTCACCCCGCCTCAATCTCCTGCCACCGCGTATACGACTGGGCCAACTTCGCTTCATGCTTGGCCAGGAGAGCTTGCGCCTTGGCGATTTTTTCACCAGGTTGCTGATAGAACTGAGGGATCGCCATCTCGGTGTGGAGGGCGGCGATCTCGGTTTCGAGCTGTTCAATCGTGGCGGGGAGCGTTTCCAGTTCACGTTGCTCTTTGAAGGAGAGCTTGCGGGTCTTGGATGTCAGCAGGGCAGGGCGGGGGTCGTTGGTGATTGGCTTCCCGGCAGCCTCTTCCGCGCGGGCTCGCTGGCGAATCCAGTCGTCATACCCACCGACGTATTCGCGGACGCCGTCCTCTTCGAAGACGATCGTGCTGGTGACGACATGGTTCAAGAACTCGCGGTCATGGCTCACCGTGAGGACGGTCCCATTAAAGTCAACCAGCCGCTCTTCGAGTAGATCGAGCGTCTCCATGTCGAGATCGTTCGTCGGTTCGTCGAGCACCAGAATGTTGGCAGGTTTCGAGAATAGTCGAGCCAACAGCACGCGATTTCTCTCGCCGCCCGAGAGGTACTTGATCGGCGTCCGCGCCCGATCGGGTGTAAACAGGAAGTCCTGCAAGTACCCGATGACATGCTTGCTGGCCCCGTTGATCGTGATCGTATCGGATCCATCGCCGACGTTCTGCTGAACCGTTTCTTCCTCGTTCAGAGTTTGCCGCAACTGATCGAAGTAGGCGATCTGCTGGTTCGATCCCAAGCGGACCTTGCCCGAAGTCGGTGCCAGCTGGCCCAGGAGCAACCGCAGGAGGGTCGTCTTCCCGGCCCCGTTGCGACCGATGATGCCGATCTTGTCCCCCCGCATGACGGTCGTCGTGAAGCCCTCGATGATGGGGCGGTCGGGGTAGCTGAAGGAGACCTCTTTGAGGTCGACGACCAAGGCTCCGCTCCGCTCCGCTTCCTGGATCTCCATCCGGACATTGCCAATTCGGTCGCGGCGATCACTGCGGACATTGCGCAGCTTCTCCAGGGCTTTCACGCGGCCCTCGTTGCGAACACGGCGGGCTTTCACCCCTTGCCGAATCCAGACCTCTTCAATGGCGAGCCGTTTGTCGAAGAGGGCGTTTTGCTTCTCTTCTACAGCGAGTGCGGCCTCCTTGCGAACCAGGAACGTGTCGTAGTCGCATGACCAATCGAAGAGTCGGCCACGGTCAATCTCCATGATCCGCGTCGCCAGCTTGCGAAGAAACTGCCGGTCGTGGGTCACAAAGATCAGCGCCCCGCCCCACTTGGAGAGAAAGTTCTCCAGCCACCGAATCGCCTCCAGATCGAGATGGTTCGTCGGCTCGTCGAGCAGCAGTAAGTCGGGCTTCGAGACCAGCGCCCGGGCGAGTAGTACCCGGCGCTTCATCCCCGAAGAGTGCGTCTCGAAGGCTGCCGTGCCATCGAGTTCCATCGTCGCGAGAATTTGTTCGACGCTCTGTTCTTCCTCCCAATCGGCCTCGTGAAGGTCTGCGGGAATCCCCGCCCGCACAATGTCGGTCACCGGTCCGACAAGGTCTTGGGGCACCTCTTGAGGAAGCCGCGCGACGCGTGTCCCCGGAGTGAACAACATCGTCCCGCCATCCGGATCGACCTCGCCGCACAAGAGTCGCATCAAGGTCGTCTTACCCGCCCCGTTCCGACCAAGCAGCCCAATCTTCTCGCGCGGCTCGACGCGACACGAGACGGCATCCAGCAAAGGCTTCCCGCGCAGATGAAAACTGAGATCAGTGAGGTTCAGCAAAGCCATGAAGCGGACCGGAAGCAGAGCAGGGCAGGCCGTTCCAAAAACAGCCGGGCGGGGATTATGGCAACCTGAGCCGGTCCCGGCGAGCATTCGGCAAAGGTAGGTCAGGCTGTGCCTGATCGATCAGGCACAGCCTGACCTACCCGGACTTCGTTACGTACATGCTGGCAGTAGACAGCCGCCATCAGCGTGACAGGTCGACGCCGGTGAAGTGATACTGCCGATTGTGGGCGTCGTACACCAGCACGACGCCGGCATCTTGCAGGGCGGCCAGGTCGCGAAACAGGGTTCGTTGGCTCACTCGAAACTGGCCTTGCAACTGACACGAACGAAAGAACCGGAGTTCTTGAATCATCAACAGCAGTCGCACCAGTCGATTGATGCGGGCGATCCGATGAGGCGTGCGAGTTGTGTTCAATGCTGCGACCATGAGTCCGTTCCAAGTTGGGCAGGGAGTCACGGTTTTGCCGCGAGATCCCCACAGTGGGCAGTCATCTCAACTCTGACCGATAGGGTCGGTCAATGCTGACAATTGTCGGTTTCAGCGGTGCTTGCAAGAATGCTTCGATTCAGAATGAGAGTAACCCAATCGCTACGAATGAAATTCGGGTTGCTCCAGACCTCGCAAGCACATTTGTGACTGACGAGCTTGCACGTTTAGGAACAACCCGACTGATCATTTGCGCCATTTTCGTTATGTCGTCTGTGGAAGCGGCTGTGAGTAGCGATTCATCCATTCCTCGTACTCTGCGTCCGTCATCCCTGAATCATCGCCGTACATGTGGCTTGACGCCCCACCCGAATAAGGAATCGTGACTGGGATGACCCCCAATGTCATCATCACGAATCCCAAGAGCGTGAACTTTCGCATTGACCTGAACATCGTGTTGCCTTCTGGGAAGTGGAATTGGCCCGTCATGTAAGTAAATGCAATCTCTCCCTTTCTTTCGGCGCGCTATTTTTCGGATTTGTGAATTACGGCGTCTCGATCATCACACGAGGGGATCACTGCATGAGGCAATGGTTGAGGCCGGAATGAGGCCAGGCCAGCCGACAAATAAAGTCATATGCAATGTATTGACTGGCACTTACGTCCGACGATCGAGGCTTCGAGTCCATCAGATCAAATGCAGGAGCGATGCCAACTTGACAAGCTCCTCAACGCACTGTAAAATTTACGTACTAACAGTCCGTTCTCTGGAATCGCATCAGTACGAGGGACGCCTTCCAGTGAGACTCACTTAGTAGACAGCCCAGGAAGTCAGTATCGGTTCTCAGGCGGCGGTTTGGAGGGGCTCGGCGGTTGTCGTTTCGGCGGTGCATTGGGCGAGGACTTTG
>JAYSVZ010000143.1:0-7177 GCA_043718305.1 Planctomycetota bacterium
GTTGCATGCTGCGGATTTCCAGTGACTGAGGGCTTCATCGGGGCAGGTTGCAGTTCTGAGGTGGGATAGGCTTCCAGCCAGTCGGCATTGAGGATGACAGGCTGGAAGCCTATCCCACGGGCCGACAGAAACGAACGATCACCCTACGCCTTCTTCGGTTCCTTCTCGCGATCCGCCTGCGGGATGTAGGCTGGCAACTTCTGACTGGCGAAGATCGGCTTCATGCGGGCCAGTCGCAGACGCCCATTGATGATCGGCAAGCTCACATTGTCATCCCCGATCAGCGGGCGGGCGTACTTGATGAAGTCGTCGGTCACGTCGGTGCCGCACTTGGAGATCCAGTGGTCCGGGAACTTGCGGTCCTTTTCGGCGACTTCGGCCAGCGGGACTTTGTCGTACTTGACCTGATAGTTCTCCCAGTCGGTGCGGAGGATCGTCGCCATGTATCCGTGTTCCCCCGCAGCGGCGAGGAGGGCCGCCTTCTGCCCGACGTAGTACGACTCATCCAGGTCCACCGTCGAGGCGTAGGCCATGCTGTGCCGCTGCTCAGTGCCGGGCACGTTGCAACGGGCCGCTCCCTTGGCCGCCAGCTTGAATTTTGACTTGTCGTTGAGAGCGTTAGTCAGCAGTTGAGCGACGGTCGTCTTGCTGGCTCCGAAGCTGGCGTGGCCGAACGAGTCGCGAACGATGAACTCCTCGGGAATCGGCAGGTCATCAATCTGCAACCCTTCGCTGACCACGATCATGCAGCGGCCATGCTGCTTGAGCGAGTTGTTCACATTCTCGAAGATCTGGTCGATGTGGACCTTTCGCTCAGCGAGATAGATTTGCAGTGGCAGTTCGCGATTCGGATCGCCGAGGCGAGCGGCTGCGGGGATGTACCCGATCGCGCGGCCCATCGCCTGCATGACGAGAACGGGGTCGGCGGGGCAGGAGCCGTTGTTCTCTTCGTTGGCCATCTGGACATAGTGTGCCCAGTAGCGAGCGGTCGAACCGTAGCCGGGTGTGTGGTCGACCAGCTTGAACTCGCTGTCACCGACATCGTTATCGATCGTCTTCGGCCCGCCGATGCCGACGATATCGAGCCCTCGTTTCCGGGCCAGTTCGGCCACGGTGTGCGCGGTGTGCATCGAGTCGTTGCCACCGATGTAGCAGAAGTACCCGATGTCGTGGGCCTTGAAGATCTCCATGATCCGGTCGAAGTCCTGGTTCTGCCAGTCCTTCAATTTGTACCGGCAGGTCCCGATCGAACCGGCTCCGGGTGTGGTGCGGAGTAGAGCGATCTCGTCCGCACACTGAGCCGAGAGGTCGATCAACTCCTCCTTCAGAATCCCCTCGATCCCGTGCCAGCCCCCATAGACGGTCCCGATCTCGGACATCTGCCGAGCCGTCTCGACGATCCCGCGCAACGTGTTGTTGATGACAGGGGACGGGCCGCCCGACTGGGCGACGATCATGTTCTTGGGCATGGGTGGAGGCGGTGATTCAGAGGATGAAGTTTTAGTTCGATCTGGAAGGGAGCGCTACGGAGCGACCTTGACCAGAAAGCGGGATCATATCGGATGTGAATCGTGGCACCAATCAGTGCTCATCAAGAAATCAACTCTTGCCCTCTGAGAATTTCCGTACATCGATTCGAAAGGTTCCGAGTTCTCTCCGCGCCTTCCCAGATGCGTAAGATCATCTCCTTGGCGAACTCCTCTCGCAGTCGAATATCGCCGGTTGCCAATTTCGCCTCAATGGCAGCCACTTCGACGATCTCGGCATACTCGTATGCGATGCATGAATCATGCTGAATGAATGGATGGTCTCCGACTTTCAACTCGCATGTCGTGTCTGTGAATCGCCGCTTGGTGGTCACGCTGACAAGCACAACGTGGGGTTGTTGCGGGTTAGAGATAACAACATACAAATGGTGGTCAGCGGATCGGTCTTGAAACTGGAACGCTGTTCCCACTTTGATGAGTGACATCACACGCCCAGTCTCTGCATCAGTTGGGAATGAGAATCGGCTTCGTGCATGATCCCCGCGATTTCTTCCTCTGAAAACTCCAGCGCCTTGAGGAGCTGTTCAGCGTCAATCGGGCGGGCCGTTCCTGTTTGAAACGAGTCGATCCACTCTTGATAACCATGAGTCAACTCAGACAGCTCCCAGGTATCAACATCCCGGTAACGATCGGCGGTTGCATTCAGGAGATCGATCTCAAAAGGCGAAAGATCCATCCGCCCCGGGTCGTGGATCATTGAGATCGTATTGCCTTGAGACTGAAAACAAGCAGACCATTCCGCCTCACTGGCATGAGAGCCCTTGATGAGGTCGTAGACCTCACTGTGGAGCGGGCCATGCTTCATGGCGACCATCAACCCGCCCAAAATTGGGGCTCCCCGCTGCTTGAGTGCCTCTCGATCTGCGATGTAGAGCAGTTTCAGCAGACGCAACCGGTCCGTGGGGCCACGGTCACGGAGAATCACTCCGGCCGCTTGGATCTTCTTTTGAAGTGGGGTTCGAAACGGAGTCATTGCAGTTCAGTCTCCTTTTCCAAGATTGAATTTCGAATACTACCCCTCAATGAGTGAATCTTCAATATCCATCGACACTTGATTCCCTTCCCCGACAGGTGGACAGTGTGTCCTCACGCCCGCTCCTTCTCCACCAAGTACTGGTTCCCATGCCGGCTCATGCTGATCGATATGCTCCGTTTGGTTTGGTTTGAAATCTCGTTCCCAAGCTCCGGCTAGCTCCGGCTTGGGAACGCTTATCCCCGAAGCTCCGCTTCGCCGAGTGACGCTGATCGTCCGCCCTTGGTGCGAATCAATCCTCGAAACATGTCTGCCTCTCCTGGCGTCTTGCGTTGATCTCTTTGGTGTTGTGTAGAAACGTCTGACACCCAAGCCGCCAGCGACTCGCCCCCGCGACGGACTTGTCTTAAACTGACGCGATCCCGACTTCCTCTCTGGTTCTTCTTGGGCTTTCGCCCGTGGGCTTCCGCAATATGTCCCATTGTCTGGTCACCGGCGGTGCCGGATTCATTGGCAGTCACCTCACCGAACGGCTTCTGGCCCAAGGGCACCAAGTCACGGTCCTCGACAACCTGTCGACCGGACGAGCGGTCAACCTCAAGGCCGTCCTGGAGCATCCCCGGCTGCGGATCATCACCGGTTCGATCACCGACCAGATGGCAGTTACGGAAGCGGTGCGGGGGGTCGACACGATCTATCACATGGCGGCTGCGGTCGGTGTGAAGTTGGTGGCGGACAATCCGGTGCTGACGATCGAGACCAACATCTATCCGACTGAGTTTCTGTTGCGGTTGGCGGTGCAGGGTGGTCAGCGGATCTACATCGCCAGCACGAGCGAGGCGTACGGCAAGAACCCGAAAGAGGTCTGGACCGAGGAAGATGACTTGGTCTTCGGCCCGACCTCCAAGCCGCGGTGGGCCTATGGGGCGTCGAAGGCGATCGACGAGTTCCTGGCTCTGGCCTATCACAAGATGCACGGATTGAAGGTCGTCTGCGGTCGATTCTTCAACGTCGTCGGCCCACGGCAGGTTGGAAACTACGGGATGGTCGTCCCCCGTTTCGTGGACCAGGCCCTGAGCGGTGGTCCAATCGTGGTCTACGATGATGGGTCGCAAATCCGCTGCTTCGCGCATGTCCAAGAGGTGGTCGATTGCGTCATCGAACTGACGAACACCCCCACTGCCGAAGGCCGGATTTTCAACATCGGCAGCGACCAGCCGGTGAGCGTGCTGGAACTGGCGAAGACCGTGATTGCCAAGGTCAACCCGCAAGTTCCCATCGAGTTCATGCCGTATGTGCAGGCCTACGGAGAGAACTTCGAGGATGTCCAGCGCCGCGTGCCGTGCATCGATCGGCTCGAACAGACGATCGGCCACAAGCCGGGGATGACTCTCTCGCAGATTCTGGACGATGTGATCGCCTGGAAACGGGCGGTTTAGGGTCTGCACACGTCAAATCCTGAATAATCAACCGGCATCCGTGACGCACTCCAGTCGACCCACTGTCGACGCTTGCGTCCAGCCCGAGGTTGCCTCATCCTGTATGGCTGGACGTGGTCTCGGTCCCGCCGTGGGTGGGGAGGGGGTGCGTCTTCCCTGACTGTCGGTCTCTTGTTCCATGTCTGAAAAGCGTCTGAAACTTGGCATCCCCGCTGGCAGCCTGCAAGAGGCCACCGCTGAGCTGTTTCGTAAGGCGGGGTACAACATCGCCTTCACGTCACGGTCGTACTACCCGACGATCGACGATCCGGAGATTGATTGCTTGCTGATCCGGGCGCAGGAGATGGCCCGGTACGTCGAAAACGGCATTCTCGATGCGGGGATCACCGGCCACGACTGGGTCCAGGAGACCGATGCCGATGTCCACGAGGTCTGCGAACTCGTCTTCTCGAAGGTCAGCCGCCGCCCGGTCCGGTGGGTGCTATGTGTGCCGAGCGACTCACCGATTCAGACCGTACAGGATCTACAGGGGAAGCGGATCGCCACGGAGGTCGTGGGCCTCACCCGCAAGTATCTGGCCCAGCACGGCGTGACCGCTGAGGTTGAATTCAGTTGGGGGGCCACCGAAGTCAAGCCGCCGCAACTGGCCGACGCGATCGTCGAGGTCACCGAGACTGGCTCGTCGCTACGAGCGAACAACCTGCGAATCATCGCCGAGGTGCTGCAAAGCACGACCCGCCTGATCGCCAATCACGAATCTCTGAAAGATGATTGGAAGAAGACCAAGCTGGAAAACATGGCGATGATGCTCAAGGCGTGCCTCGACGCCGAGGGGATGGTCGGTCTGATGATGAATGTTTTGCGATCTGATCTGGATCGCGTCGTTCCGTTGCTCGAGTGCTTGAAGGGGCCGACGGTCTCTTCCCTGTCCGATCCTGACTGGGTGGCAGTCAATACAATCATCAAGGAATCGACTGTCCGGCGGATTATTCCCGCTCTTCGCGCAGCGGGCGCGCGTGGGATCGTGGAGTACCAGATTAGCAAGATCATCGACTAAATTAGCGGAGTTTTTCCCTGTGGGCTGGAGTCCAGCCTTGAGGCACCTTCTGGCTGTTCCGGACAGGCTTTCGCTGGCTTTAGCCCACGCGACCTTCCACGGTGTCCTTGTCGAGCGAATCACAGCCAGATAACCTCGTGGGTCCGTCTGGTGGGGGCTTCGCGTTGAGGGAGTGGGACTCTTTCGACAAAAGTCGTTTCATCGGACGCCCCCTTGGGTTCTTGCCGCATGTCGCAATCGCTGGATGATCCGAACCGCATCGTCATCACGGGAGTGGGATTAACCTCTCCGAATGGGGATACGTTGGATGAATTTCGGGCTGCGCTGCTGGCCGGAAAATCGGGTGTGGTGCAGTACGAGACGCGGTACATGGGGGCTGTGCTGGCGGGGGTCTGCCGGTTTGACGAGTTCAAGTACCAGAAAAAGAAGGATCGTCGCCGGGGGACGCGGGCGGGGTCGATCTCGATCTACTGTGCCAACGAGGCCATTCGAGATTCGGGGTGGGATTGGGCCACTGTCGATAAATCGCAGATTGGCGTCTATCTGGGAATCACCGAACACGGCAACGTGGAGACCGAGAACGAGATCTTCGAAATCTCCAAGTTCGGCTACGACACGAAGGTCTGGTCGCACCACCACAACCCCCGCACCGTGGCCAACAACGCGGCGGGGGAAGTCACAATCAATCTGGGGATCTCCGGGCCGCATCTCACGCTGGGCGCAGCCTGCGCCGCGGGGAACGCCGGATTTATTCACGGCGTGCAGATGCTCCGGCTGGGCGAGGTCGACAAGGCTCTCGTCGGCGGGATCTCCGAAAGCATCCATACCTTTGGCATCTTCGCGAGTTTCGCCAGCCAGGGGGCTTTGGCTTGGGACGAAAACGCGGCGATTGCCTGCCGCCCGTTCGATGTGAATCGCAAGGGGATCGTCGTGGCTGAGGGGGGCGCGATCTGTACCCTCGAACGCTTGCCGGATGCCCGGAAACGCGGAGCGAAGATTTATGCCGAAATCGTCGGGTACGGCATGAACTCCGACGCCAGCGATTTCGTGCTGCCGTTTGCCACGCGCCAGGCCGAGTGCGTGCGGCTGGCCCTCAAGCGTGCGGGACTCTCGGCGGATGACATCGACATCGTCAGTAGCCACGCCACCGCCACGGAGCAAGGCGACATCGAGGAATCAAAAGCCCTGCTCGAAGTCTTCGGCGACCGCCCCTCGCTGGCCATTAATAATACGAAGAGCTTCATCGGCCATGCCATGGGGGCTGCCGGGGCTCTCGAATTACTGGGCAACGTCCCCTCATTTGGCGACAATACCGCCCACGCGACCATCAACCTGGATGAGCAGGATCCCCGCTGTGCCTTGAAACAGGTGGTCGCCAATACGCCCCGCAAGATGGAACGGGTCGAACATATCCTGAACAACTCGTTCGGCATGCTGGGGATCAACTCGGTGCTGATCGTGAAGAAGTTCCCGCATGAACATGGCGGGGTTTACGCGTAAAGATGGGTTAGGCGGATTGACGCACTATGCCTTCATTTGCCGATATCGATGTGCTCATGCCGTTACGAACTGAGGCGACCGTGTCAAACCGGCGAAAGCCCTGCTCTAGCGTCGCCGAGTTCGCTTATCAGCCAACAGCGTGCGAGAAAACATATCGCATGATTGTGATTCGGTAAATCCTGTCAATCGCGTAATGCGAGAAAATCATATTCGATGACATTGTGTACTTCTTCTATATCACAAACGATCGCGACTCCACGGCAGGAGAAATCGTGTTCTCGTGCAATGATCGCTGCAACCAAGAGAACGTGATCGAACCGTTGAAGAACGGCCCCCGCGCCTTTCGCGCTCCAGTGGATAATTGATATTCGAACTGGGCATATATGGTGATGGCGTCGGTGGCGTGGTCACTGAAAGCCTGGAGCGCGCTGTGGCTTCCCGAAACCGGTCGCTGGAAAGATCGCCAGCATGGCGAGAAGTTCAAACTGCTGAAGATGGAATTTCGCGCGTTCGTCAACACCCTGATTCGCATCCCCTGCTAGATTATTAATACCGGTCGACGAATTATCGATCGCCTGCTGGCCTGGAATGATTCGCAACCCGTCTTCTGGCGGATGGTCGAAGTCCTGAAGTTATAACGTCAGTGCCCGAACACTCGTCA
>JAYSVZ010000144.1:0-2462 GCA_043718305.1 Planctomycetota bacterium
ATGACCATCCCTCCGTGAATCCCATGAATGACCAAATCCCATCACTCTGCGGAATCTACACAGTCTGGGGCCATCGCGCCATAGAACTTGGCCAGACACCGACGCTTCAGGTGTCGTCGCGGATTCCGGCCACCCGTCGATGGAGAGCGAAAGCCTGCCTGCCGGGGTCGGGCCAGCAGCTTTTCGTCCACGCTCGACGGGCTGTCGAAATCGGCTCCTACCCCCATTTTGTCCCCCATTATCATCCAGCCTCAATCGACAGCGTCCGCAGCCTGGCCTCCCTCGGCCAGCCGGTCCATCTCTTGCGAACTGATCCGGCCCCCAGACTGGAGGACCGCTGCCGTGAGTTCCACGGCCCACGGCTCGACCGCTTGGTCCCGCATCAGTTGCAGCGTTTCATCAATATTATAGGCCACGCGGTGAAACTCGACCTTCCCATTGTCAATGATGGCATAGGCTGCGCGGGGGTCGCCATCGCGGGGTTGGCCAATACTGCCCGGGTTGATGATTCGCAAACGGCCCGCCTCGATATCAAACGGGATGTGCGTATGTCCGACGCAGAGGAAGTCGGCGTCGATCCCTTCGACACGGGACTCCCAGGCGGCGGAGTCGGGACCGAGATATTCATCGAGCGGATCGCGGGGCGTGGCATGCAGGAGATGAAACCGGTAACCGCCGACTTCGACGCGCGAGGTCACCGGGAGACGGGCGAGAAATTTGTTTCTAGCGGGATCGATCAGCGTCCAGTGGAGCGGCCTGGTGGCGACGGCGAGTTTGCGAAATCCGGAGCCGCCCTTCGGCTGAATCCGTTGAGCGACGGCGTGGTCGTGGTTGCCGCGCACGCTGTGTAGAGCATGCTGGCGGACCCAATCGATGCAGGGAACCGGAGCGGGACCATAGTCGACGAGGTCGCCGAGAAAGAGGCACGCATCGAATGTGGCCTGAACGGCGCGGAGCGCGGGCCAGTTCGAATGAATGTCGGCAATCAGCAGAATCCTCATGGGCGGCAACGAGTTGCGAGGACGGGCGGACGGCAATTTCGACGATCGAATCTTGACCGCAGAGGGGCGGCGGCGTCTAATGGAGCCTGAGAGTCTGTGGGATTGCTGGCCAATGTCAAGAGGAGGGGGCTTGTGCGCACACCGGAATCGTTGACCTTACGCGAGCAGCTGACCGATGCCGACCGTTTGACGCGGGAATTGGCCGACCACCTCGATCAGGCCGTCATGCCGCAAGTCCACGAACTGCGACGGGTGACCCGCCAATCAGGCGAGGCTGTGGCCGACGAAACGCCCGACGTGACGCTTCGCAACCAAGTGGCCAACCTCCTCAAGGGCGATGATTACACTCGCGAGATGGCCATTCGCTTGCGGGCCTATCTCGATTCGATCGGCAAAGAAGTTCGCAAGATCGTCTCCGGAGTCTGAACTGGGGGCTTCAGGCGGCTGCTGGCTAATGGCCAGCGGGAAGGCTTTCTCTGGCCATGAGCCAACAGCCATGAGCCAACAGCCTTCATCTCTGCGACGGCTCGATCATTTCATGTCAACTGGGCACCCAAAATCGTCGGAAGTCAGTGCGCCGCGTACGGCGTATGCCTTCCTGCGCCCCATGCCAGGGGCGGCATCGGGTGAAGAGACCGGAGCCGAACTGCCGCGGTCAGTCATCCCCCGCGATCGCGACCGCTGGGACCGCCTCTTTCCAAGTACAGCCGGAGTCGGAGATCCCGGCTCTTCGTATCAGGTCAACGGACTCCAGTTTGGCCCCTATATCATTCAGGAACGGATTGGGCGCGGGGGGATGGGGGCGGTCTTTCGAGCCATCGATTCGCGGCTCGATCGAGTCGTGGCGCTCAAGGTTCTGGCTCCCGAGTACACGCGCGATCCCGCTTCGGTCCAACGGTTTCAGAACGAGGCCCGGGCAGCGGCCAAGCTCGACCACGAAACGATCGCGCGGGTCTTTGCCTCGGGCGAGGATAGCGGGCAGCACTACATCGCTTTTGAATTTATCTCGGGAACCAACCTTCGCGAGATGGTCCAGCAGCGCGGGACGCTCTCGGTCCCCGAAACCGTCAGTACGCTCCTCCAGATGGCCGAGGCCCTCCGCCACACCAGTGCGCTCGGAGTCGTCCATCGCGATGTCAAACCGTCCAACATCATTGTCACAGCCTCCGGACGAGCAAAGCTGGTCGACTTGGGTCTGGCCCGGCAAGCCCAACTGCACGGCGAAGACCTGACGGTTCACGGGACGACGCTGGGCACCTTTGATTACATCTCGCCCGAGCAATCGATTGACCCCCGGAATGTCGATGTCCGCAGCGACATCTACTCGCTCGGCTGCACGGCGTACCACATGTTGACGGGGGAGCCGCCGTATCCTCGGGGGACGATGATCCAAAAGGTCATGGACCATCACGCGCTCGCCACGCCCGATCCGCGACTCAAGAACCCGCTGGTCCCGCTGGC
>JAYSVZ010000145.1:0-2458 GCA_043718305.1 Planctomycetota bacterium
CTCGCCGCGCGAATGCAACTCGCGGTTCCCGAGGTGACTGATCTGGCGGGCGAGACGGAGGCGATCCACCAGCAGTACGGTCTCGACGGAGAAGAGACCCGCGACTTCGGACGGTCGTGCTTGCTCGCTCGGCGTCTGCTAGAGAAGGGCGTGCGCTTCGTCCAGCTCTACTCCGGCGGAGCCTTCGGTTCGCCCCGCATCAACTGGGACGGGCATGAGGACATGAAGCAGAACCATGGCCAAGAGGCGGGCCGGATCGACAAACCGCTGGCCGGGTTACTGCGCGATCTGCGGCAGCGCGGGATGCTCGATGACACCCTCATTATGTTCACCAGCGAGTTCGGTCGCACCCCATTTACGCAATCGGGCTCCGATGTCCTCGGCATCGGTCGCGACCACAACCAATACGGCTTCACAACATGGCTGGCCGGAGCGGGCCTCAAACCCGGCTTCGCTTACGGCTCGACCGACGACATCGGCTGGAAGGCCGTCGAGAACCGCGTCCACTGGCACGACTTCCACGCGACGGTCCTGCACCTGCTGGGGATCGACCACACGAAGCTGACGTTCTACCACAACGGCATCCAGCGCCGGTTAACGAACGTGCATGGGGAGTTGGTGCAGGGGGTGCTGGCGTAATTCACAAAGTCAGGCAGTTTCTCAGTTCAAGACTTGGCAGATTAGAGCATTTTAGATTTGGTCTTCCGTTCGATCCCTGAGCCAGCAGCTTTCAGCGATCAGCCAACACCATCCGGCTCCCCTCTCCCCCGGGAGAGATCGAGAGAGGGGCCGGGGGTGAGGGAGCGTGCGAGTCACATCCGCCGCCCCCGAACCAACCCACCCCGCCAACAAACTCCCGCCCCCTCTGGAATGCGGCCATGAATAATCCGCGCTAAATCTGTCCGAACAGCGTCTTGCCGCTGGAGTGCAGATCGCCACACGCTGTGGCCAAACGCTGAGCCACGCCGACTTCGGCCAGCTTCAAGTAGGCCCGCGGGTCGTACTTCCCCTTGTCGCCGATGCCATCGTCGACCTTCAGCACGCCGTCGTAGTTCTTGAACAAGAAGTCGGCGATCGGGCGGGTGAAGGCGTACTGCGTGTCGGTGTCGATGTTCATCTTAATGACGCCGTAGTTCAGCGTCTCTTCGATCTCATGCCGTGGAGTTCCCGATCCGCCGTGGAACACCAGGTGCATCCGCGCCTTGTCCCCGTGCTTCTTGGTGACGGCTGCCTGGCCGTCCTTGAGGATCTCTGGCTTGAGCTTCACGGCCCCCGGCTTGTAGTGGCCGTGAACGTTGCCGAACGTGGCGGCGAACATGAACGGCCCGAGCTTCGACAGGGTCTCGTAGACCTCGACCATGTCTTCGGTCGTCGTGTAGAGCTTGGAGTGGTCCACGCCCGTGTTGTCCATGCCTTCTTCCACACCACCGACGACGCCCGCCTCGACTTCCAGGACGATCTCATTCGCAGCGCACAGCTTGATGATCTCCTTGCTCAAGCCCATGTTCATGTCGAGGGGCAGGTTGCTGGCGTCGAGCATGTGTGACTGGAACAAGTTCCCGCGCCCGGACGCCCGCCGCTTGGCGGTCTCTTCGATGAGTGGCTTCAGGAACTTGTCGACCTTGCCTCCGGCCAGGGATTTGTCCGCGATCCACTTGTATTCTTTGAGCGAGGTCAGAGCGGCGGGGATGCTGCCATCGGCGGGCATCTCGATCTTCAGTTCCGCGCACTTGGCCTTGAGCCAGTTCTTGCAGTAGCTGTCCTTCCAACCGGGCTGGCAGTGGTCGGTGTGGAGGGCGACCATCACGTTGTGTTTGGCGGCCAGGGTGTGGACTGCATCGGCGAAGACCACCGAGCCGAGGACGGCGTCCTTGATGTTCTGGCCGCTGGCGAACTCCCCCGCTCCGGTCGAGACCTGGATGATGCCGTCCGACTTCATGTCGGAGAACGCCTTGAGAGCCCCGTTGATGCCGACGATCGAGGTGATATTGATCGCGGGATAGGCGTATCCACCCTTAAGGGCGGAATCGAGCATGGCGGCATACTGCTGGGGCGTGGCGACTGGCATGGAGGAACTCCGGGTTTGGTTGGCCCGGGGTCACATCTCCTGCGGGCGCGGATCAACCGCGAAGATGGTAAGGGATGGGGCTATCGCGAGGAAAGCCTCCGTCGATCAAATCAAAGGATGGGGATGGGTGTATGCGGCCCGAACGGCCGACTTAGGGCTGGCCGCAGGAAAACCAATCACTATTACGGCTTCTCTTCGGCTCCACAGACGCAGACCATGGCCTGGCAACCGGGGCAGCCTTGGCCGTATTTCGTTCGCACGGCGGCCTCCAGATCGATCTGTGCCACGTTCGCAATCGTCGCCAGCCAGGCGAGCACATCCGCGAACTCGAGGGCCAGTTCTTCCTTCGTCCCGCTGCGGAGGGCGGTCGCCAGTTCGCCGACCTCTTCC
>JAYSVZ010000146.1:0-2449 GCA_043718305.1 Planctomycetota bacterium
TGCTGACCATGAAGACAGTTCCAATGACGATCAAAAGAACCGCCGCAAGAGGTCTTGTAGAACATCCGACCCACGGCGCAAAGTGCGTCTCGCACTCCGGACAGCAGTCCTTTCATTTCCCGCATTGACAATCCCCCGCCTGAGACGGGATTCTCCCGCCATGTGGTATCACTGGCAGCTCTTTCGATGGCGGCAACAGGCCCGGGCGATTCTCGCGCGGGTCGAGGCAATCGTGCGCGAACTGGAAGAGGGAGGGCCGTCGCTGGCGGATCAGATCGTGAAGCTGCGTTGGCGGGCGAAGAGTGGCGAGAGTCTGCAACGGCTGCTTCCGGAAACTTACGCGGTCGCGGTCGCGGCCTCGCAAAGGATTCTTGGCAAGACCCAATACGAGGTCCAGGTGATGGGCGGGATCGCCCTCTTCGCGGGCCACATCGCCGAGATGCAGACCGGCGAGGGGAAGACCTTGACCGCCGTGCTTCCCGCGGTCTTGCGGGCCTTGCCGGGGCGGGGGTGTCATGTCCTGACGGCGAACGAATATCTGGCTGCACGCGATGCCGAAGAGATGGGAAAGGTCTATCGCGCCCTGGGCCTGTCGACCGGTTGCATCCTGGAGGAGATGGAAGATGGCGACCGGGTGACCGAGTATTCCAAAGACATCACCTATGGCACGGCGGCTCAGTTTGGATTTGACTTCTTGCGGGACCGGCTCAAGCGCGGAGCGGAACCCGGCGGGGGGATCACGGTCGCCTCTGAACGGCTGGGGGCCGCCGCCGGGGTGGTGCAGCGCGAGTTGTACTTTGCCCTGATTGATGAGGCCGACAGCATCCTGATCGACGAGGGAAAAACCCCACTGATTATCGGTCTGGAGACGAAGGACCGGGCGGAGATCGAGAGCCTTTACCGCTGGTCGGACCACGCCGCGCGGAGTCTGGTCACGGGCGAGGACTTCGAGATCGACGCGCGGAAACGGCTGCTCGATCTGACCGATGTGGGCTGTCGTAAAGTGGTGCTGCTCTCTAAGCCACTGGTGCTCGATCACATCGATACGGAAACGATCTACGAGCACGTCGAACGGGCGCTCATGGCCCGCTACCTCTTTACCAAGGATCAGGACTACGTCGTTCGCAAGGCTGAGAAGGAAGACAAGGAGGAGGTGGCCATCGTCGACGAAGGGACCGGCCGCGTCATGGAAGGCCGTAAGTGGCAGGACGGTCTGCACCAGGCCATCGAAACCAAAGAGGGCATCCCGCTCTCCGCTCAGACCGGCTCCGCAGCTCGGATCACAATTCAATCGCTCTTCCGGAAGTACGAACACCTCGCCGGAATGACGGGAACGGCCTGGGCAGCCAAGCGCGAGTTGAAGCGGGTTTATCAGTTGCCGGTGGTGATCATTCCGACGAATAAGCCGTGCCTCCGCAAGGGGCAGTCGACGCGGGTCTTTGCCGACCTGACCTCGAAGTGGGTCGCTGTGGCGTTGTCAGCCAAGGAGATGGTCGCTGCTGGTCGGTCGGTACTGATCGGCACGCCATCGGTCGAGGCGTCGCAGGGGTTAAGCGAGATCCTCCGAGGGGCGGGAGTCGCCCACCGGGTGCTCAATGCCTATCGCCACGCGGAAGAGGCCGAGATCGTCTCGCACGCCGGTCTGACGGGACGGGTCACCGTTTCGACCAACATGGCCGGTCGCGGGACCGACATTTTGCTGGAACCGGCGGTTCGCGACGCGGGTGGCCTGCACGTGATCGCCACCGAGATGCACACGTCGGCCCGGATCGATCGCCAACTCGTCGGCCGCGCTGCCCGTCAAGGAGACCGCGGGACGTTCCAATTCTTCCTCTCGCTGGAGGACGAATTGCTCCGGGCGCTCCCCGCCGAGAAACGCACAAAAATCCTCGCCCAAGCCCGCCCCGGAGGCAGCGGCGAAATCACCACGCGCTGGAAAAAGATCTTTGCCAAAACGCAGTCGGTCCTGGAACGCTTACATACTCGACAAAGACGGCAACAACTGGACCACGAGAAGCAGCGAACCGTCCGGTATCACAAGCTGCGACTCGACCCGTTCATTGAATTGACCGACTGATCGAAGGCAAGACCACGGACCATGATCGTTCCGTTCTCCAGCCCAGCGGTCTTCGAACACTTCGGCGTCTGCGTCCGACATGCGTAGAGCTTCCTGGTGTATCTTAAGAACGCGGTCAGGAATGATGCCCTTTTCCGGCTCCCCTCTCCCCCCGGGAGAGGGGCCGGGGGTGAGGGCCGCGAGTCAAGGGAATGCCCGAGTCATAACATCACTTCACCCCGCGTTCAGAATATGCACCCACGCCGCCCTATGACTCCGTAAACCCAAAGTCAAAATCCCCGAACCGTTGGCGGTCGATTCCGGCGTCTTCCCAGCTGTACCCGTAGTCGCCGATGTGCCACAAGCGGATCGTGGTATCGGCCACGATCGGGA
>JAYSVZ010000147.1:0-7115 GCA_043718305.1 Planctomycetota bacterium
TATCAGATGCGAGGGTTCTTTCTGGCTCATCCGGAGATTTTGCAGACGGTGTCTGCAAAATCTGTTGCGAGTGACAAATTGCAGACAGTGTCTGCAAAATCTGCGGCCCCGGTCATCTCGCAGCTCGCCCCGCGTTTCCCACTTCCCTGGTCGCACTACGTCCGCCTGCTCAGCGTCAAGAAGGACGACGCTCGTCGGTTCTACGAAGCCGAGGCGATTCGCGGCGGCTGGTCGGTCCGCCAGCTCGAACGGCAAATCGAGACGCAGTTCTACGAACGAGCCATGTTGTCCCGGAAGCAGACAGCTGTGCTGGTCAAGGGGCAAACACCGATCGCCGCCGATCTGGTCACTGCCGATGAAGAGGTCAAAGACCCCTACATCCTGGAGTTCCTGAACCTCAAGGACGAGTATTCGGAAACCGATCTGGAGGCCGCGCTGGTTGCCAACCTGGAAGCATTCCTCATGGAGCTCGGGGGCGACTTTACGTTCGTCGGTCGCCAGCGACGACTGCGAATCGATGACGAGTGGTATCGTATCGATCTGCTGTTCTTCCATCGCCGTCTCCGCAGCCTCGTCATCATCGATCTCAAGCTGGGGAAGTTCACGCACGCTGACGCCGGGCAGATGCACCTATATCTGAACTATGCTCGTGAGCATTGGGTGGTGGAAGGCGAGAACCCACCGATCGGCATCATTCTGTGTGCCTCGAAGGGGCAGACGCTGGTGAAGTACGCGCTGGAGGGGCTGCCCAACAAGGTCATCGCGGCGGAGTACCGCACGGCGCTACCGTCGGAAGAGGAACTGTCGAAGAAGCTGGAAGACGTTCGACTGCGCATCGAACGAAAGGAACAGGGGTGATGTATGGCGAAGAAATCAGTCACCAAGAATCCGTTCGCTGGCCGTTGGCGCATCACGTTCATGAGTGCGTGGGATAGCGACTTCATTGATGCTGAAGAAGAGGGCTACTTCGAGTTTGATCCAAAGGACACTGGTCAGTTTCACTTTGGCTATGTCCATGGACACATCGACTACCGGCTGACCAAGCGGGGTGGTGAACCCGCCATGGAATGGAGTTGGGAAGGAAACGACGAGATGGACCCAGCTCAAGGTCGGGGCTGGGCCATCATCAAGGGGGGTAAACTCCACGGAAGGCTGTTCTTCCACAACGGAGACGATTCCGAGTTTGTGGCCAGTCGGAACGCCTGATGCGGGGACTGCCACAACGACAAAACGCCCGCACACCTTCCGCTAAAGACCGTTCCCGAAAATGCTCTACGCGATCTCGCTCAGCATCCCCGTACTATCTCCAAACCGCTCCAGCTTGGCCCCCATCCGGTCGAGCATCGACAGATAGAGATTCGCCATCGGGGTCTCCCCCTTCAATTCCAGATGCCGACCGCTGGTGACCGTGGCCCCGCCCCGTCCGGCCAGCAGCACCGGCAAGTCATCATGCTGGTGCCGGTTCCCATCGCTGATCGAACAGCCGTAGACGATCAGGCTCTGGTCAAGCAGCGTCGTATTCCCTTCCTTCGTCGATTGCAGGTTCTGAAGAAACCTCGCAAACCGCTCCACCAGGTACTGGTCGATCTTCTGAATCTCGGCCATCTTGGCTTCGTCGTTTCGGTGGTGCGAAAGCTGGTGGTGTCCTTCCTTCACGTCGACTTCGCGGTAGGCCCGGTTGCTTCCCTCGTTGGCCAGCATTAGCGTTGCAATCCGTGTCGTGTCGGTCTGGAAGGCGACCTGCAACAGATCGAACATCAGGTCGACATGCTCGGTGAGCTTCTCCGGGATTCCGTTCGGCGCGGTGATCGTGGGGGTCCGTTTTTGATTGTCATCGGCGGAGCGGCTGATCCGCTGCTCGATCTCGCGAACACTCGTGAAGTATTCATCGAGCTTGCGCAGGTCGCTGGCCCCGACATTCTTCTTGAGCCGCTCCGCATCACCGGCAACCGTGTCGAGGATGCTCTTGCGGTAGAAGTCGCGCTCGGCGGCCTTGGCGATATCCGCCCCGCCGAAAAGCCGCTCGAAGGCCAGCTTGGGGTTCACTTCCTTCCCCATCGGTGTCGTCTCCGTCTTCCACGACACGCTATTCGAGTACGCACAGCTATACCCCGAGTCGCAACTGCCAGCCTGTCGCCCCGACTCGATCCCGAGTTCGAGCGAGGGGAGTCGCGTCTGCGTTCCGATTTTTGTGGCGGCGACCTGATCGACCGAAGTTCCGACAAAGATGTCGGCCCCGTCCGTCTTGCGGGGATGGGCACAGGTCAAGAACGTTGAGGCCGATCGCGCATGGTCCCCCGCTCCGTCGGCCTTGGCGCGGGCGTGATCCTGGGCCAGCCCGCTGATGACCAGCACCTGGTCACGGACTTTTTCAAGAGAGGCCAAGGTCTTCGGCAGCGCGAATCCGGTCCCCTCGCTCGTCGGCTTCCAATGAGGCATGATGACCCCATTCGGCACAAACACAAACGCCATCCGCCTCGGCAGATCGACCGCCGCTGGAGCCGCGAAGAGGCTGCGCGGCCCCATCGCTTCGAGCAGTGGAAGCCCCAGGATGGCACCAGCCCCTTGAAGAAATGTCCGCCGGGCGAGTGGTTGCATGTCCGCATCCTGAACAGGGAAGTCGTCCAGTGATCATAGCTTGCGGGACAACCTGCGGACAGGTCTTACTTCGGGGTGAAGCCGATTTCGGGAGTCGGACTGACATACTCCCTCACCCCGACGGCCCACCGGCTACCTCCCCCACAACTCCTGATACTTCCGAATCGTCTGCTCCGCGGCCGCATCCGGGTTCGGCCACGGCAGGCACTCGGCGGACACATACCCGGAGTATCGAATCTCTTTCAATGCGGACACGATCAGTGGCCAGTCCATATGTCCGATCCCCGCTGCGCAGCGCGTCGTGTCGACGCAGTGGACATGCCCCAGCCAGCGTCCCGACTGCCGCAGACCGACAGCGATGTCGACCTCTTCGATGTTCATGTGGAACAGGTCAGCCAGCAGCCGCACATTCGTGGCACCGAACTCTTCGAGCAGCAACACGCCATCGGCTTGCGTGTTGCAAAGGTTCGTTTCATAACGATTGAGCGGCTCGTAAAACAGGGGAACGTTGTATTGCCGCGCATGCTCTCCCAGGTCGACAAGGGCTTCGCCGAGCCAGCCTTGGGCGGTCGCCTTGTCGATGTTTCCCCCCCAGCGGCCTTGCATCGATCCAATAATCGCCGGGGCTCCATTCGCTCCCCCGAAATCGATCATCGACCGAATAAAGTCGGCGGCCTGCTTCCGAATCCCAGCGTCGGGGTCGGTCAACCGCAGTTGCTGCACCAACCACCCTGCCCCAGTTCCAACAGCAGCCAGCTTCAAGCCCCGCGCATCGAGTTGCTTCCGGAGTTCGCTCGGGGCAATGGCGTCCGGCCCCGGAGCAAACAGCTCAATCGCATCGAACCCCAGTTCCGCCGCCCGCGTCATTCCATGCGCCAAGTCGTCCCAAAATACGAACGGCCCCCCCTTCGCTTGAGGGACGAGACTGATTGTGACAGCGGTTTGAATGGAGTAGGACACGGTTGAAACTCTCTCGGTGTGATTGACTTGGAGCGGCCTTCAGCTGCAACCGAAGGAGGTTATCAGTTTTCAGCCATTAGTCATCTGTGGTCCGTTCGAGCGGAAGCCGCTGGCGAGCCGGGGTGAGGACGAACAACGAAAACTCCCCCAGCCTCAGATCCGCTGCATCATAGACTGGCTCTCGCTGGCTCTGTTCGCGACCCGCCGCGCGGACCTCTCGCAACCCGTCCCCGCAAAGCAACGCGACAAGCTGCCGAGCAAGTGGAAGCGTCTGGATCGCCTCATTCGATTTTGCCCGCCCGCAGTGTCAGGGTTTTCCAAACAACGCTGCTGGTCGAAGTTCCGTTGGCGAGGCACTCAAGAGCGATCCCGTATCTCGATGACACATCCTTCGAGCAGGGCCGCTGGTTCACAATCTGGTAGGGGCCATCGGCATCCGCGAACAGAAAGCAGATCTCCGTTCCCAATCGAGCCATCCGCAAGCGACCCCGTGTCGCCGTACTGGGCAGCCCCTGGTAGTCCTCCACGGCAAACCCCCGCCCGATGCTTTGCCGAGCTTACCGCGACCCCGAGCATTCCATAATGATCTCGGTGTAGGGTATACGCAAAGGGCGAAAATCGATGCATGATTTCACGGACGGAAATGACGATTTAGCAAGGTTCTGTATGGCCTCTGGTGTTCTCACGAATTGACCTCGGTCGCGTGAGACGATCCACTGGGCCGCCCTGGACTGGCTTTCTACATAAACAGGATCGTGGGAAATGAACCTTCCGTGAGGAGTCAGAATTGAAGAAATCTCGTGGAGCAGTCCGGAAACGGCAGCGTCGTCCAGATGGTGAAGAACCCCGAGGCAGAAGACCACGTCGAACTGGCCGAGCTTCAACTCACTGATCGTCGAAACATCTCCACAAATGAAATCTGCGGGGCGTCCCCACCGTTTCTTAGCCGCAGTAATGTAAGCCTCGTTTCGATCGATGCCAAGGTAGGTCACGTTTTTCAAATACTGCAGCGCATCGCCTGTTCCACAACCCACATCAAGGACACGCATTCCTTCAACGGGACGGATGTGTTTGCGAAAAAACTCGGAACGCGATGCCTGGCTTCGGATCAATCGCTGGCAAAAGTCATAAACCCATGGCATTGAAAGCCACGAATAGATGCCCGTCGATCGCTCAGCGTTCACGGGATGTTCGCTCACTTCGAAATTCCCCGGAGTTCATGGCTCATGTCAAACGCTGCGTCAGTGTCTCTTGCTTGAAAGCCCACCCGAGACGCAATCACATAAAGCGGACGCCCACGCAATGACCGATAGATCCGAGTCAGGTATTCCCCCAGCACGCCGATCGCCAACCACTGGATGCCGATCGCTCCGAGGAGCAGACTCACCATTAACCAATTCATTGCTCCCTGCGAAATCGAGACGGCCAGACAGACCGCTGCGCCGCTCCAGAATGCGAACACCAGCACCACGCTCAAGATGAGAGGACCATCCGAGAAAGCCATAATCCCATCCATGGCTAATCGAGACAGCTTGGACAACGTGTACTTCGGCGTCCCGCCCAGACGAGGCGAACGGTCGTATGGCATCGCGACTTGCTTGAAACCCAGCCAAGCCACCATCCCACGTAAATACCGATCCTGATCCGCCATGCCGCTGATCTGGTCGATGATCTTTCGATCGATCAAACGAAAGTCCGCAGCTTGTGGAATCAGTGGAACCGAGGAGAGTGCCTGAAGGCCCTTGTAGAAGAAATCTGTGACCAGCATTCGATACCACGGTTCGCCGGGACGGGTGCGGCGCACACCAGTCACTACATCTGCTCCGCCCCGCCAATGCTCCAGCATGTCCGGAATCAGCTGTGGCCGATCTTGGAGATCCGCATCCAGAAACACGGCCACATCCCCCACAGCTGCGTCGAGTCCCGCACTCAGGGCGACTTGATGGCCAAAGTTCCTCGATAATCGCAGCAGCCGTACACGGGGGTCATGGGTGCAAATCCTTTCGATGATTTCCCCCGAGCCATCACTACTTCCATCGTCCACAAAGATCAATTCAAACCGCAGCCCGGAAAGCGCCTCGGCAGTTTGAGAATAGGTCGTTGCGATCACCTCGATCTCGTTCAGAAACGGAATGATCACGGAGACCAGCGGGGCGGCCAACTTTCGATCGATCTCAATCACGAGTTCCCTTTCTCAGAGGTAGATGTACCACGCAGCAAACTGCGCCGAGTTAATGGCCAGGAAGGCGACGGCAATCGCCACATAAATCGTGCGGGCGTACTCGGGACAACTCCATACTACTCGCGCGAGGACGATCCACGCGGGAAACACCACTGACACATACCGCGACATCCCCACCATGGCTCCATCATGCCCCTTGGTGACGTAAGGAATGCCCAGTAAAACCAAAGACAGCAGTAGTTCGCGGCGGTTCAAGAGTTTCTGCACGCCCCCCGCCCCCACCAATCCGCACGCCACAACAAAGTTGATCGGGTTCATAAACCGCTGTACAAACAACGGATTCTTGACCGGTTCAAGCGTCGTCCAAAGGTTCCTCGTCTGGCCAAAATAGACCGACCAGATTGGTTCCAATCGCACCAGATTCCATAACTTCTCCCCCCTTGGTAATCCGGTTCGATGATCATAATGGGCGTGATTCGTCTGGAAGAGCAGCGGGTCACCGAACTGCGACCAGAGCATTCCCATAAACATCAACAGCCCCCACAGACTCAGCGGGAAGACCGCCAGCGTGTACGCGATGCGGCGAATCGCCAGCGCTCGACCCGCAACGGCTGTGGCTTGCCACGTGTAGTACATCGCGACCAGACTCAGACCAGCCCCCACCGCGCGCGTTCCCGCCGCTGCTCCGAACAGCAAGGCCACAATCCACGGCCGCCACCGCCGCTCCATGCCATACATCCCCAGCAAGATGATGAGTAGAAACAGTGACTCCGAATAAGCCAAGCGGAAGAACATGCTGGGCGGTAAGCACAGCGGGATGACGGTGGCAAAGTCGCACTGCGCGGTCGACCAGTCTGGAAATCGATGCGCCAGATACCGCCGCAAAACCGCGATCGAGCCGATCAGACAAAGATGCGACACCATCAGCAAACTCAATACCGCGTCGAGTCCCGTGAGCTTCATCACCGCTCGTCCGAGCAGCGGATAGAGCGGGAAGAAGACGACATACGATCCCTCATCGGGGTTGTGCGTATACCCCTTGGAAGCAATGTCGGCGTACCACACGCCGTCCCAGTTCGCGAAGGCGTTGAGATCGTTCGAAAGCGGCTGGTCCATCATAAACCCGGGGAAGTTGTCGTAGTTCTGCCGAGTCAGATAATCCCGACCGAACAACACCCCACCCAGCACCGGCAAGAAGCAGAGATAATGCACCACCGCCGCCCAAACGCCTGCTCGGGCGAGGGACCACCAGCGTCCGGGTTTCACGCTCTTAGAAGTCGAGTCCAAAGGGATTCCCATCGTTGCGAGCCCCCAGGCTCTGGTACACCAACACGTCGATGTTCTCACTCACAAACCGCACCGAGCCATCGGCAAA
>JAYSVZ010000148.1:0-2446 GCA_043718305.1 Planctomycetota bacterium
ATACTCCACGGCAAACCCTCCCTCGCCCCCAGCCCCAGCCTCCAACTGCCGGGCGGAATGGTAATCGGGCAGGCAATTAAATCAACAGGCCGGTCAGTCCGCCCGCTCGCTGTCGATTTGTCAGATGTGGTCGCCGGGTGCCATGCCGCTCATGTGCTACCGGCGAGGGCTTTGACTCACCAGTGCGGAGACCAACTTCGCTCGATAGCGATCCGTTCGAAGTCAACTTTCTGACGCGCTCCACTGAAAATACGCCATCCGTCGTCCCACTCTACAAGGCAAACGGCCATTCCATCTTTGGTATAGGCTCGCATCGCGTGGACCGCTCCCACAAAGGTCCAGTCACGGTCCAGTCGAGTTTGAATCTTCAACGGAACAAGCGAGGTGCCCGAGTTGCAGAGCGCACCGCCAAAAACTCGGTGCCAGTGAATCATGACCTTCAAAAATATCGAACAGTTCACGCCCAGCGGGTGCCAATCGATCGACTTGTCGTGCTCTCCCTTGAAAGATCGGTGGATCGTCGATCATCTCGGCTTCCAGTGCGATCCCCCAGAACACCACAGACTGATTCACCTCCATAAAGACCAATTGCCCCTGGTCGATGAACCACTCCTGGGGAGGGAGCAGCCGGTTGAAGACGTGGTTAAATCGCCGTTCTCGACCCGCGCAGAGGTAATCGTCCCGCAAGGCTCCGGAGCAGTGATTCCGAGTCGGAGTTCGGCTGCTCGAATCCGCGATCCGGCATTCCCATCGGCTGGCCGGTGCGGATATCCCAAGTTGGAGAACGTTTTTTTCGTACTGTGACTGGTATCCTGGCATGGGATCGCTCGGGAGGGCCTCAACTCACCTCCTGCAGTCTGACGCGGCAGTTCCTGTTTCTCAAACTCCTCTGGAACTTTTCGCCTTCGCCGGGTATCTAACGGGTGGGGCTTTGGCCCGTCTGTGGGTTGCATGTTGTTCGGTCGTCTCAGTTCACGCGAAGTGAGGGGGCGGCTGTCTGCTGGAATTCGATCATGCGTTACCGGCTGGGTGTGGTGTTGGCCTTGGTTCTGGGGCTGTGGGGAGTGATGCATTTGAACGCGGAACCTCCGGCGATCGTGGACCAGCGGGCCAAGGCGGACAAGCTGTTTGCCGATGGGAACTTCAAAGAAGCCCTGGCGATCTACCGTACGCTGGCGCTGGATGTCGCCAACACCGGCCCGCTGTTGTCGCATGACATCACGCAGACCAACAACTGTTACCGCAATCTCCAGCTCGATCACGAAATCGATGCCTACCTGGATGAAGCCGAGAAAGTGCATGCCGCGAACTGGCGGGGGCTTAAGGCGATTGGGACCGAATGGATCATCTGCCAGCACTACGGCTTTGTGATCGCAGGAAAGTACCATCGCGGGAACAACAACGGCGGTGGTCAGTACGTGGATTCCACGCCGCGTGACCGCGTGCGGGCTTTGCAGAACTTCGAGAAAGCTCTGCCGCTGGTCCAAGCTGAGAAAGTCACCGACAGCAATCGCTCTCAGGTTTCCGAGTTCTACCGCCAGTTTGGTGACTTCGTCCTGAACGGCCGTATGGGCGGGGCCGCTTGGCAATTGCAGGCGCTCACGAATCTGAAAGAGCTTCCAGACTACGACACCCCGAACCACGGGCGCTGGGGCGGTTGGGGCGGAACGAACAAGGGAGCTGCGGTCGATGCCGAGGGGAACCCGGTGTTCTACACCGTTTCCGAGAGTTATGAAGCAGCCACTAGCGATGGCCAGCGGTGGCGGTGGGCCATGGAGCAGGTCCGCCAGGTCGACCCGTCACAGGCTCGGCAGGTTGACCGGACTTTCGCCGACTTCCTCCACGGACAGTTCGGCGTGCAGACGCTTCGCGAAGGGGGCATCTCGCTCCCCGGCGATGATCCAGCCGATGAGAAAGACGGCGAGAAAGCCGCCCACCCGTTCGCCGTCAAGACTCTCAAAGACACCGAGACGATTGCCCGTCTCGCCACGGGGGCCAAGCGGCTGACGCTACCCGATGAGTTCAACCCGATCTCGATCTTCAAGCGACTGGCCGATGGAACCGACAACCACGCCTCCGAAGCTCTCGAAATGCTGGCCCGGATCGCCAGCGATCGGCAGCAATACAACCAGGCTGCCGACTACTGGGGCCAGGTGATTAACCGCTTCGGGAACAACGAGGGACGCAAGCAGGCCCTCGCTCAGATCGTCGGGAACTGGGGCCGGTTTGATAACACTCAAACGAAACCCGCTGGCACCAAGGCCTCCCTCGACTACATCTTTCGCAATGGGAGCCGCGTCGACTTCACAGCCCGTCGCATCAAGGTCGCCACGCTCCTCGAAGATGTCAAAAAGTACCTGAAGACGAATCCGCAGAATCTCGACTGGAACGAGATGCAGATCGACAACATCGGTCATCGGATCGTCGAGCAGAACCAGCAGAAATA
>JAYSVZ010000149.1:0-2438 GCA_043718305.1 Planctomycetota bacterium
GTCGACAAGGTCGGCGTCAACGCGGACCAGGCCGCAGGCGTCCTCGACTTCGCCTCGCTGAAGGGGACGGATATCGAGATCCTCAACGCCGCCGAGAAGCTCGTCGGGACCAACGCTCTCGGCCTCGAGGGAGCCGCACGGCTGCGGCAGTTGCTGAATGCGTGCGAGATGGCGGGGCTGAAGAGCGAGCGGATCGCCCTCGATCTGTCGATCGCGCGGGGCCTCGACTATTACACCGGGACGATCTATGAGACGTTCCTGACCGCCCTCCCCGGCATTGGCAGCGTCTGCTCGGGCGGGCGGTATGACAACTTGGCGGGGCTGTTCACGAAGACGCCGCTGCCGGGGGTGGGAGCGAGTTTGGGGCTCGACCGGCTGCTGGCGGCGATGGAGGAACTCAAGCTGGTGTCGAAGGTCTCGACCCCGGCTCCGGTGATCATCATTCACTTCGACAAGGATCGGTCGGCGGAGTACCTGCAGATGGGCCGCGTGTTGCGAGCGGCCGGGATTGGGACCGAGGTGTACGCCCTGCCGAAGCCGATGAAGAAGCAGATGCAGTACGCCGATGCCAAGGGGTTCCGGTTCGCCCTGATAGCGGGGAGCAACGAGTTCGAGAAGAGCTGCTGGATGGTCAAGGATCTGGCCAAGCAGGAACAGCGCGAAGTACCCGAAACCGAGTTGGTGGCCACGCTGAAGGAGCTGCTGGGTGAGTAGGAACACTCAACTTGTTCCGCAAGGTGCAGCCCTCATCCGGGAAGCCTCGCTGAGGGACTGGCTCGAAACAACTTCCCGATTTGATTGTGAACAGAAGGAAACGAAGGTCACGAAGAAACTACGAACTTGCCCTTCCTTTCCTTCGTTTCCTTCTGTTCAAGTCACCCCTCATTGGGCTTCAGGGAGCTTCATCAGACCGCGATGGGAGATGGGGATGGACCCACTCGGAAGTTCCGTCGGACCAATTCTCTTTCTTCCAGATCGGGACGACCTCCTTGATGCGGTCCATGATCCATTGCCCCGCTTCGAATGACTCGCGGCGATGCGGAGTGCTCACCGCGACAGCGACGGCGATATCTCCGAGCTCTAAATGCCCGAGTCGATGGATAACCGCAGCCTTGATGAGTGGCCATTTCGTGGCTGCCTGATCGACGAGTTGGTCCAACTGTCGCAGGGCCATTTCCGGGTAGGCCTCGTATTCTAAGGCTGTCGTTCGCTTCCCATCGGTCAACTCGCGAACCGTCCCCAGGAAGAGCACGACTGCCCCCGCCAGGTTTGAACGAACCCGCTCGACGATTCCCGCATGGTCGATTGCGGAATGGGTGAGTTCCAAATGGCGGGGAGGAATCATGCAGGTCACCTTGCCGGATTGCGGAGTGGCCAACTCTGGCGCTCTCAGTCCCCGATTTTCAGGGGATTCCCCGGCGATTGCCAGTCGGTTCGGGCAGGCAACCGCTGAATGCTGATTTCCCTCCAAAGAATAGGTATCCCCTTCCCTCAAGTGACCACTACCCGTAGTATGCGGGTCTGGAAGACTACCCGGAAACGCGGATGGAATTCGAATCGCGTTTCTCCACACAGGAGGCGTGTGAAGACTATTTGATTCAGAGGCGTTGGCCGGAGGGCTTTGTCTGTCCGGTGTGCGCGGCGCTAGGGCGAAACAACTTGAAGTCAGACGCCGTGCCCTTCTCGAAGAGTTGCTGCCTCAAACAATCCAGGAGCAAGACGTCCCTTCGCGACCTTGACCGCATCCTCATCGACTTCGAATCCCAAGTAGCTTCGGTTGACTGACTTCGCGGCCACGAGAGTAGAACCACTGCCGCAGAACGGGTCGAGTACCAGTTGCCCAGGCAATGTCGTCAACTCGATCAAGGCTCGAAGTAGCTTGACGGGTTTCTGGGCGATGTGGTGCCCCCCTTCGCCTTTCGCAAAGCCGGATCGGACTACGTTATCCGGAGTTTGCTCGTAGCTGACAAAAGCACGCTCGTTGAATGCCCCGACATCGTGTGCCAATACATTGTCTGCGATGGTTGTTCCGATCACATACGGCTTCACGAACCATAAGATCGGTTCAAATGTGGGACGGAGGTTGCCCACCCGCCACCCCTCCCACTTGTCTGCATTCGTATCATCTCCACGCCTCTGGAAAACGACGCTGACCCGTTGTGCCCGGTGAGGTGCCGACTCTCGCAACCAAGCGAGCTGGTCTTTGAATGTGAAACCTGCATCTTCAAATGCGACGACGCAACGATGAGACAATCGTCGGCCAGCAAAAACCAGCGCCGAACCTCCTGGCTTGAGGATTCTCAGCCATTCCGCAGCAAAGGATTCGCACCACCGCTGATACTCAATCGGTATCTGTCGATCCGCTTCTGACCACCCATTGAGAGGCTTTCCTCTTCGTCGAAACACGGCACCGGCCTTCACCTGTGCCGGGCTTGAGC
>JAYSVZ010000150.1:0-7078 GCA_043718305.1 Planctomycetota bacterium
CGGCAGCAAGGACTGGAACGTTCTCGCGGTGATCTTCGAGCGGACGGACCTGTTTCAGGTCAGTGCGCAACGCGTGAAAGGCGGTGCCGCCGACAAGGCCCGCGACGGAGCCCAAGCCCATCCCCGCACGATCATCTGGGCGGTCTTCGATCAAAAGGGAAAACATATTCAGGGAGGCCCCGGTCCCGGGACGACGTTTGTCGCCGCAGAAATCGTCAAGAAACTGGAACGTGATCTCGCCACCAATAGTACCGTCCTGGGCATGCTCAAGCTGCTCGAAACCAGCCAGACTGACAAGCTGGCCAAGCCCCTCGTCTGGATCGGCTATCCCCGGAAGGCCCCCCCGCCCCCGAAGGACGCTCCGGAAGACTGACACAATAAATTATCGGCGCTATCCACCGACATCCGCCGAGGTCAACAAGACCCGGTCGTCCGCACTCAGCGGTGTCGCGGAATCGCGAGTAAACTGTCGCTCGTTAATACAGGCTACGATCCCCACCGGAAGCTGCCCCGGAGTTGGACATCGATCTTGGAAACGAGGGGACTGCTGCCCGATCGCGAGGAGCAATTCGCCGAGTGTGGCCCCCGCCAGGGAAAGTTCACGAACTCCCGTGTAGGTGTAAGCCAGACCAAGGAACTCAACGACGGGCATGGGACACCGCAGAAAGAGGAACTACGGTAGGACGGCCTTTCCAGGCCGTCCAGTACGACGTACGACGGAGTTAGCGGTGACGTGGAATAGGACAACTCGCTGCCCATGCGTGCTTACTCCGTTTGCTCGCACGCAGCGGGGACGGGCTGGAAAGCCCGTCCTACGGTAGGGCGGCCTTTCCAGGCCGTCCCGATGCGTCTCTCGAAGAGAGACGGCCTGAAAAGGCCGTCTGACGGGGATCGTATTTCTAGCCGCCCACTTAACTAAGCGAATTACGGCAGATCACCCACCGATATCGCCCGGAACGAGGCGTCAGTGCCGGGGTCGTGGCCTTGGAGGCTGAAGTGTCCGGCGCCCGCCCGCTGGCCTTTGCGCGGATTCGGGTCGGGCTGGCGGGTGTCTTCCCAGTGGACGACGGCGTAGCCGTTGACGTAGGTCGAGAATCGCGGGCCGTTGGCGATGAGGGTCACGGTGGCCCATTCGTTGTCGCGAGCGACTAGGCAACGGGCATTCACTCGCCGAAATATTGCTCCTGTTCCGGCATTTCCGGGAGGCATTCCAGCCTTGTCCCAGCTCCCGGAAACAAAAGGATAAGGCTGACCTTGAGCTTTCTGGATGGCTTCTTTTTCGCTGCTATTATCCACCTGCATCTCATACCCATTCGACTTGGCCTTTTCGGTCCCCGCTTCAGTCCGGAAGAAGACCCCCGTGTTCACGGCAACGTCATTCGTCCTCGCCTGAGTCTGCAACACAAAGTCCTTGTGCTGGCTCTCGGACTCCAGGAACCCTTCGCCGCCCTTCACGTGGATCGTGCCGTCCTCAACGGTGAACTCCCCCTTGCTGCCGGGTACGGTTCGCCAGCCGGTCAGATCAGTCCCATTGAACAGCGGCTTCTGGTTCAGCGGCTGGAGGGCGATGTTCTTGAACTCGATCTTCCCCGCATTCTTTTGCAGGCCGATCAGACCCGACCGGCGGGCCTCGGGGCGGGTGTCGTCGTAGGTGCAGACCTCTTTCCCATCGATCGCGATCGTGATCTTGGTCCCGTTTGCGGTCAGCAGGAACGTGTGCCAGTCCCCTGACCCGGTGATCGGCTCAGCGGTCTTCTGGATGCCCACGATCGACCCCGTCAGATAACCCTCGGGGTGCTCATCGACGATGTTGACCTCGTAGCAGTCCTTCAAGACATCCTTCGGCTCACGTAACGTCCGTAGGAACACCCCGCTGTTCCCCCCGGCGGCCAGCTTGTAGTCGCAGCGGAACTGGTAGTCCGCAAACGGGGTGTAGGTCAGCAGCAACCCCTTCGGTCCGCTGTCAGCTGTGATCGTCCCGTCCGCCACCGCCCAGTTGACCTCGGCGGCGTTCGACTCCCAGCCGAACAGCGAGTGCCCATCGAACAGCGAGATCCACCCTTCGGTGATCTCGGCTTCGGTCAGCGGGTTAAAGTACGGCACCAGCGGACCGGGAGGCACCACATCCTTGAGCGGGTCATTCGCTGGCTTCGACGGGGCTTCCGCTCCACCAGCCTGCTTCGCGGCAAGTTTGTCTTGCATCCCTGGAACGACGCGCTCGGCTTCCGCAACGAGTTGGTCCACCGTGATCGAGGGAGGAGGCGTGATTGCGGGTGGTGCAGGAGGAGCGCTCGGCTGGCAACCAAATACAGCCATCAGGCCCAGGCACAGCCCCCAAGCTCGGAGACCAGCCAGCCGTTGGGGGTTTGTCGGTGAAACAAGATTCGACATGTCTCGCAGCCATCCAGAGGAACAGGCATCTCGAGTCCGGTTGCTCCTGAACCGACCCGTCAACGTAGAATACACGGTTCGTCTTCAGCCAACACCGTCCGGCTCCCCTCTCCTCCGGCGGACTGTTGAAGTCAGTGGCATGGTGGCATGGGCGTCTCGCCCATGCGATTTCCCAGGGATTCACGGGCGGGACGCCCGTGCCACGGGGCTTTTTCAACAGTCGCCCCTGGGAGCGGGGCTGGGGGTGAGGGCGAGTGGCGAGTGGCGAGACAACCCCCGAATTCACTCGATCAGTTGACCGAATGCTCTGACTGAAGACCAATCGCGAAAGTCCTCTAATGTTGCCCGTCCCGATCACCACCCGCAAGATCGTCGCAGCCCGCGGCCCGAAGAACGTGGTCGATCCGCATCGCCCCTATGCATTCCTCGTTGAGGATGAACGGTCCCGGCATGGCGTGGTGGAGCCGGTGGCCACGTTGTTTCTGACCAACCGCGAATGCCCTTTTCGTTGCCTGTTCTGTGATCTGTGGAAGAACACCACCGATGAGCAGGTCCCCATCGGGGCTATCCCGGAACAGATCGCGTTCGCGCTGGCCCGCCTCCCCGCAGCTCGGCATATCAAGCTCTACAACAGCGGGAACTTCTTTGATCCGCTGGCGATTCCCACTGCTGATCATCCTCGGATCGCGGAACTCGTGCGGGGGTACGATACCGTGATTGTCGAGAATCATCCGCGAATGACGGACGAGCGGTGCTTGCCATTAAACGACATGTTGGACGGCGAATTGGAGATCGCGCTCGGACTTGAAACGATCCATCCCCAAGTTCTGGCTTCGATGAACAAGGGGATGACGGTGGCCGATTTCGATCGAGCTGTGGCATTTCTGGGAGACCGTGAGATCGCGACGCGGGCCTTTATCTTGTTGCGGCCCCCGTTCATGAGCGAGGCCGAGGGGCTGGAGTGGGCAATCCGCTCGATCGAGCATGCCTTTGCTCAGGGGGTTCGGGTCTGCTCGGTGATCCCGACTCGCGGGGGAAACGGCATGATGGAACAACTGAGGCAGAGCGGACACTATTCGCCGCCATCGCTACGCTCGATGGAACAGGTTATGGAAGCGGGTCTGGCCCTCGGCCAGGGACGAGTCTTGATCGATCTGTGGGATGCCCAGCGGTTTGCAGCCAATGAGCCACACGCTGTGCAAAGGATCGCCCGACTGGCCGAAATGAACCACACACAAACCGTGAAACCCACCAAACTCACAATCGGGGTTGGAGTCCAGGCTTTAGCCTGTCCGGAGCCGCCTCAAGGCTGAACTCCAACCCAAACCAAGGCGTACCTGTCACTGTGGGCAGAATCAACTCAGAGACTCGTCCAGTAGATCGTAACGAGCGTCGAGAGCACCATCACGCCGACGGTATAGGCGAACATAATCGAAAGCATCTGGCAGATCGCCCGCCCCGCCTCGGTGTCGTCGGCGGTGAATTGCGCGACATCCGCATCCGCGAAGATGGCGTCCTGCTGGGTCGGGGCGTCGAGGGGATGGGTGTCCATGGCACTCACAATCTGGTCACAGAGGAACGGTTCCTTGAATTCTGGCAGCACTGCGGCTGCCTGTCGAGTCGATTGTCGGTGAATGAGGCGGTTATCTGAAATGGGAACCGCGACGTCCATCACTGAGGTATTTGAGCAACTTCAGAATTGGTCTTCAGCTCACTCCCAGAGCTTTCAGCTTTCAGCAATGGCGAAACTGCTCTAATCGAATCGATTGTCTCAGGAACCACTCGGAGCAAAGCACCCGTCACTCGCCCTGATCACTCCTTCGGAACTCGCTTTAGCAATTCAGCAGGGCTGCACACCTTTCCCCCGCGCAGGACCAGCTCGATCTGTCGCGTGTTCCGAATGTCCTCCAACGGGTTTGCCTTTAACAGCACCAAGTCAGCCAGCTTTCCCTCAGCGATCGAGCCCAGTCGGTCCTGCTCTCCCAGCACGGTGGCATTGGTCAGCGTGGCCGCGCGGAGCGCAGCTGCGGGGGGCATTCCGGATTCGACGAGCATTTCCAGCTCCTGGTGCAGCGAGAATCCCGGCGGGACGAGCGGCTCTGGCGAGTCGGTTCCCACCAATAATGGAACTCCCGCCCGGTACAGCTTCCCCGTCAGCTCCTGATACTTGGTGAACTCTCGTTGGCGGTCTTCGAGCGATCCCCCCTGCGGACAACCCGTTTTCAACTGATACTGTGGCCAGAACTCTCGCAGTCGCCGTGGGACCAGAGCATTGTCCGGATGATCTCGAACAGCGGGGACATCCGGCAGCAGGATCATGTTCCGAAACACAGCCAGCGTCGGATCGACATAGGTATGATGCTTCACCAGTTCCGCGATCAACGCGTCGCACAGCGGCGTGTTGAGATCGAGTCGTCCCCGATGACCGGGCTCTCGAACGACCTCGGGCGGAATGACGTAGTTGAACACCGACCAGATGTGCTCCAGCCCGTCGATGCCATCGGCAACGGCGTCTTGAGCGGCGTAGTTCCCGAGATGCGCGGTGACGAACAGGCCCCGTCGATGGCCTTCCTCAATGATCGCTTTTCCCACCGGGCGACTGGTTCCCGCGTAAATCTTGACGGTGCGAATGTCCCACGAGGTCAAGTCATCTAAGACAGCCGGGATCTGCGCCGGGTCTGACACGCCCCGCCCCACATCGCGATGGATCGGCGGATCGGCATCCAGCAGCGGGCTACAGGTGAAGACCCGGGGGCACGACTCCGCGTGGGCCTCGGCAAATCGAGCCACCAGAGTCGCAGCCACAATCTCGTCCCCCGCGCTGCGGATCGAGGTCACCCCAGCTGCCAAATAGAGCGGCAGGACTTCGTCGCCCGTCACATGGGCAAAGTCGAGGACATGCACGACATGGACATGGGCATCGATCAGACCCGGCAGCACGAACTTCCCTCGACCGTCGATTCTTCGGGCATCCGGCGAGATGTTGATATTCGTGTTTGCGGGTTGCACGCTGGCGATCCGGGGGCCTTGAATCAGGATCGTGTGATCCGGAAGCAGCAGCCCCGATGCCGGATCAAACACACTGCAGTGTTCGATCACCACGGACGGCTCAGCAGCGGGGAGGGGCGCCCATCCGGCCAGACTGAGCCCCATCGTGATCAACGCAGAGAGAGATTGAGCGATGCCGAATCGAGCAGGAATACCCCATGATTCCAGAGGTCGAAATCTTCCGATCACGTGATGATCGAGTTGTCTGATAAACATGAGGAGTCCTTCCAGAGACATGGTCAGGGGTCTCGAAGTGTACCGCACGCAGAGGTCCGAACTGCTTCCGCAGACATTGGGAGGGGTGGCATCGTCGGGAAATGAAAGGGTGAGTCCTGGCTCCCCATCGGGGCGTCTTCCCCAATTGCCTGAGTTGCCATGCGTGTCACCCTCCGCTGCAAGGATATCGTGTTCGGCTGCATGCAGTGCGATCGGAGTTAGGCTGCACGCTGCCTAACACGCTACCGACAGTTCCAGAAATCTCAACAGAAATGTCTTGCAACCGGCGATCTTTGTGCAAAGCTGAACGCCCACGGGGATGAGCGGTTTCCAGTGCCGAGCCGACGTTAGGCTGCACGCTGCTCAATCAGAGTTAGGCAGCACGCTGCTCAATACGACTGTTCGGCCACCGGAGCCCATGCGACTCAACGTCCAGCCGGGTATGTACTGGCCGTTGAAAATACCCGGCCAGACGTTGCGGGTGCAACCCGCGCACATTCAACCCTAGTTCGACGCAGGAGGCAATGATGGAAAAGTTGAACCGACGTTCTGCGATGAATGTCGCCGCTGCTGGGACTGTGGCGGTCGGGACCGCCGTCCTCAGCGGTACGGCTGCGGGCGACGAGCCGAAGGCCCCCAAAGTGTGGACCCTGGAGGGAGAGTTGAAGGTCCACCCGAAGTTCCACTACCGTTATTACCTCGTGCTCCTCGGCACCGGTCAGATCTGCGCGCTGTACGGAGTCGACCACGGCCGCGAACCAGACCAACTGGCGCGCCTCAAACTCCCGATCGGCGTCAAGGTGCGCGGCGTGCTGGGGACCGAGTACCACGACGGCGGGACCAAGGACAACCCGTCGGCGCTTGTCGGGGGGTGGATACTGTACATGGACACGCAGGAAGTCGAAACGCTGAAGATCGACTATGGCCCCAAACCGCAACCAGGGTCGAAGCGCTGAAGTAGCGGATGCGTCGCAGGGGCCGAACCAGGCGCTGCAGCAGACGGCGGGGCATGATTCGTTTCTGGGACTTCATAGCTCACCGGTGCCCCGCCGCTGCTGAGCTGTGTCGTTCGGCCACAAACTCGAATTCCCGTTGGGGCCTTTTTGCAGGGATAGCTATGACCAAGCGACGTTGTCTTCTTGCGGGGTTTGCACTGATCCTCCTCGGCTTGGTCTTTATCTTCACGATTCCACCGTGGCGTGGTGCAATCGTTGCCCTATTCCAGCGCGACGCCGGGCCTCCCCTTGACGACCTAATAGGTCCCAGCGGCTACGGCGGGTTGAATTCGTCAACGTTGAGGGGCGACGACCTGCAAGGGAAAGGTTCCCTGACGCCGGGCATCGATTTCTGTTCCTACTCCGCGCACAGCTTCATGAAAAACGAAGGCCCGGCTCCTCACGATGACTTCGCCTTCTTCCTGTGG
>JAYSVZ010000016.1:0-2904 GCA_043718305.1 Planctomycetota bacterium
GGTGTGCAGGAGTCTCCATGACCTTCGCGGAGATTCCTTCCGGGGCATCGGTCTTCGTGGACGCCAACGTCTTCGTTTACAATTTCGCACCCGATCCGCAGTACGGCCCGCCTTGTCGTGAACTGCTGGAACGGATTGAACTCGGTGATCTGATCGGCTGGTGTTCCACTCGCGAGTTGAGCGATGTGGCTCATCGGCTCATGACCTTGGAAGCCTGTCAAACCTTGGGCTGGCCGTACACGGGCATTGGTCAACGACTCAGAACTCATCGCGATGAAATCACCCGGCTCACCCGCTTCCGGCAGGCTTTGGACGAGATCGTGGCCTTCGGTGTCCATGTTCTCCCCGTCACCCAGCCCGATGTCTTGAGGGCCGGTGATCTGAGTCGTCAACACGGATTGTTAAGCGGTGACGCCTTGATCGTCGCCCTGATGCAGGCGAACACTCTCACCACACTGGCCAGCAACGACACGGATTTCGATCGCGTACCGGGTCTGAGCCGGTATGGTCCCGTGTGACCAACTGCAGGATTCGTCCTCGGCCCGGCGAAATCGACGCAGGAGGTCTTCGAGGAACTCGACCGCCAGTATCGCGAGCAGAACAAGCCCCCCGTCTGGTTCCTGCCGCTCAGCGAACCGATCTCGCCCCACCTCGACGAACTCCTCGGCCCAGTACCTACGAAGTAGGATGGGCAATCCTGCCCGTCCCCGAGCGACGCACGAGCGTCGGGAGCGGGTGCGGGGGGCGGGGACGGTTGGCTGCCCATGCGGACTCAGTTTGACAGGTCGCGCACATTGGGGACGGGCAGGAATGCCCGTCCTACTTCTCCTTGGCCCGGTACACATCGAGAAGGCCCCGTAGCAGAATTCGTAAGAATTCTGGCGTCCCGGATGCGGCTTCTCGATGGGAGGAAGGCGGCAGAAGTCTGACGACTTCTGCTACGGGCGGATGAAGCGTCGTAGCAGAAGTCGTAAGACTTCTGACGTCCCGGGAGCGGCTTCTCGATGGGAGGAAGACGGCAAAAGTCTGACGACTTCTGCTACGTTGGAGTCGGATCGCGTCGCTTGGACTCGGGGGGCTGACGCCGCCCCGCTCGCTGATGGATGAGCGGGAGGACGGTGACTGACCTCCGCATGACCCGAATTGCGAAGTCCCGCAACGACCGATACTCTGGGAAACGAAGTGTGGATCACACGAGGCGAGAACGACCATGACGACTGCCCAGATTACGCTGACGGATGAAGAAAGTCAGACGCTGCTGGAACTCAGCCAGCTCAAGGGGGTCTCCCCGGAAGTTCTGCTGCATGAAGCGGTCGAGTCGTATCTGGGACGGCATCAGTCTGCTCCCCGTTTGCTGGCTCTCTGTCGGGGGCGCGGCTTGTGGAGCCAGCGCGACGACTTGCCCACGCTCACCGAACTCCGCAGGGAATCCAAAAGGTGGACTGAGCGGTGAAGATCTACTTCGACACATGCAGTCTCCATCGCCCGCTGGACAACAAGTCGCAGTTGCGGATCAATCTGGAAGCGGAAGCTGTGCTGGGGGTGTTGGCACTATGTGAGGACGGAACTCTGACGCTGGTCTCGTCCGAGGTGTTGTCGCTCGAAGTCGACCGCAATCCCCAGCTGCAAAAGAGGGCGTATGTTTCGTCGATCCTCGAACGGGCGCAGATTGTGATCGAAGTGGATGGTAAAATTGCCCAGCGTGCCCAAGCACTGGAACAACGCGGGTTCAAGGCGTTCGATGCATTGCATCTGGCAGCTGCGGAAGCGGGCGATGTCGACTTCTTCTGTAGCTGCGATGATCGACTGCTGAGGAAATCACGGCAGCAGACAGACCTTAGCGTGAAAGTGGTGTCTCCCGTGGAACTGGCCAACGAGGTGTCCCATGACGACTGATACGGCCTCTGTCGCCGAAATCACTACTGCGGCGATCACTCTACTGTGCCGAGAAATCGGCCCGGTCAACACGGCCCGTTTTCTCGGGCAGTTCACCGATGGACTGGGGAACTACACTGAGGAAAGAGACGCCATCATTGGCCATGCGACCGTGGATCAATTAGTCGCCGAAATCAAGCAGAGACGCGACACGAGGCTTCCCGGTGCAACACCGCCTAGCCCTCCTCCCTCCTGAAATTTCCGTCAAGCTCACCCGCTTAGTAATCGGGTCAGCCGGGGCCGGACACCTCCTCGGACTGTGGTCCCAGGGCAACGTTTGCCCATACCCGCGCGAGCGGGATCACCAGTCATCAAGGGCGATCGTCATCGCAGCTGAGACACTACCGAACTGATCGACACTGGGCCTCACCACGATGGAATCACGCCGTTCGTCTGCTCCTCCCCGGTGGAGGTTGTTTGCCAAGCATTGGTTTGCGGTGGTCGTCATCGGATTGGTCTTCGCGACCCTGACGTTCGGACTCTGTGGTTTTTGCGTACAGTACAGTGCTGTATTAAAAGCACAGTCCTCGACGGTGAATTCCCCGCCAGACGGCTCCTCCAAAACGGTTCCCGCATCCGATGGGACGATCCCAATCTACAAGGCCGTCCAACTGCTTCTATTGAACTCCGGTGCAGAGGATGATGCGGGGCATCCGAGTAACTGGTACTTGAGGATCGGGCGGGCGTTGGCGGTATCCCTCCTCATCATGTTGTCTTTCGCAGCGATCACCAACGTCGTCGATCAGGTCCGCGCGTTGCCTCGGCAGTTGACGCAGAAGGGGCATGTCGTGATCTGCGGGCTGGGGCAGATCGGGTTGCAGATTCTGGATGATGTGCGGCGTCAGACGCCGAAGCGGCAGGTGGTGGTGATCGAGAACAACCCCGAGAGCCCGTGGCTGGAGCATGCCCGGCAGCGGGGGGTGGCGGTCGTGATTGGCGACGCGACGCGGGCCGACAAGCTGCGCGAGG
>JAYSVZ010000151.1:0-7078 GCA_043718305.1 Planctomycetota bacterium
GTCTGGCCAATGTCAGTCAACTCTTGGGAAAAGCCGCCGAAGGTGTCCTGGTCCCCAAGAATGTGACGCATGTCAACGCGGAGCATCTCGCGATCTTTGAAGTCATTGAGCGCGTGCCGACGGCGCTCAAACGTGTGGCAAGCTGCGAGCTCCGCAGCGAGGGCGGCTTCGAGATCCGAGACCTGAACAGCGTCACCGCCATCGACGCTCGTGACGAGCGGGACCAGGCTGGGCTGGTGCGGCTTGAGGAACTCCTGCCACAGAAAGTCACTCACGCCGAGGACGCGAGACAAAGCGGCGAGAACCTCGGACCGGTCGAGGGCGGCGACTTGTTCGCTCCAGTCGAGCCGGGCAAAAAACTGAGAAAGGAACTCGCGAAAGTGCAGCAGCGCCGCCTCGGGGTTCGGTGATTGTGGCAGCAGGTGCGTGAAATGTTTGATCAGCGTGATCGCGGTTCGCAGTTCGTTCAAGCGGGTCGCATTAGTGATCTTTCGCCCCTCTTCATCGGTGACCGCGAGCGTATCGCGAACGAGAGTCCCCTCCGATCGAACCGCGACGCGCTGAATGGAGACCCCACTCAAGGCCAAGGCATTCGACAGCTCATACAGAAACCCGATCGAGTCCTCGCCGGTGATGCGGAGGATCGTGGCCTCGGGCGAAGTGTCGTTATCGATGATGATCTCGACGGGCAGCAAGGCCGACGGTGATTCTGGCTCGAACCGGACGATACTGGCGAGCCGTCGGATGAGTCGGGCCTGCGATGCTTCGGGAACCGTGGGTCCGACGACGAACAGGAGTTCGGCGAGTTCGGTTTCGTAGGCCCTCCAGAAATCCCCCGTCACTGATGATGTGCCGGTGGTGACCTGGAACACATTGATAAACTTTCGACGAGCAAGGGGGGCCGCCGCATCGCCAGTGCGTGGCACCAGATCACTCCCCGTCAGCACATCGCCCGATTCAATGTTGACTCCGCGAGCCTGGAGTAAGCCGCAGAGCATCGAGAGATCCCCGATTTGGTCATACCCGGTAACCGTCAACTCCCACCGGCCAGCAGCCAGCGGCGTGGCTGCCACCCGGACGGGATGCTCGTGATCGACCTGAGCCAGCAAACTCAAATCGCTCGCGAATCGCTCCTCGGGAAAGACCTCGCGATACTTCGCAGCCGCCCCGCCCAGGTGCTGTTCCAGCGTCTCCGGGGCTCGTTGGGGCACCGCTGTGGCACTCCCCCCGCTCAGGTACTTTTCAAAGACCTTGCGAATCGCCAGCCGATGTTGTTCGTGGTAGGCCAGAAACTCGGCAGGCCCCGGGAAGTCGATCCTCCGAGCCAATGCCGCCAGCTCGCGCGGAGCCTCGGGCAGGGCATGCTCCTGCTTATTGTGCAGCAGTTGCAGCGAGTGCTCGACCGTTCGCAGAAAGACATACCCGCCCGCCAACTGGCGATACTCATTGGCATGGATTAAGTCCCGATCAGCCAGCCGGACAAGCCCATCCAAAGTGTTGATACTGCGAACTTCGGGGATCGGATGACCATGGATCAGTTGCAAATACTGCGTCACAAACTCGATATCACGGATGCCGCCCGGTCCCCCTTTGACCTCGTTGCCTGGGAGGCCATGCTTGGCGAGTGAACGTTCAATCTCTTGTTTCATCAAGAGGATGTTCTGTCGGACCTCTTCGGCATCGACTTGAAAGATGAGTGGTTCGAGTTCGCGAAGGACCGTGTGTCCCAACGAGAGATTCCCTGCAATCGGGCGTGCTTTGAGCAGGGCCTGCTTCTCCCAAAGCCGACCATGCCGCCCTAGGTACTCGGACCAACTCGCGGAAGTCGTGACCAGCGCCCCCGCTTGGCCCCACGGTCGAAGCCGCATGTCAACGCGATACAGAAAGCCCGCGGCGGTCGCTTCGGACAACGCTCGAATCAGCTTTTGAGCGAGTGCCGCCAACTCGGGCCGGGCCGTCGCCGACACGAAAATCAGATCGATGTCGGAGCTGTAGTTCAGCTCCTCTCCGCCGAGCTTACCGAGGGCCAGGACGACAAAGTCACCGGGATCAACACCCGTTTCCTCGGCAGCATATCGCAAGGCCAACTGCGTGAGTCCATCGGCCAGAAGCGACAACTGGAGCGTCGTGGCCTTGAAATCCATCAGCCCGAACGTGTCGCAGGCTGCGATCCGCAATAGCTCCCACTGCTGGAAATGTCGCAACGCGATGAGCCGCGCGGGCCAGTTGGTCGCCTTCTCGGTCGCGGCCAGTCCCTCTTCCACGAACTGTTGCCGACTCTTGATCTCGGCCAGCCGCTTATGCTGCGTGAGCTGGACCAGGTATTCCGGGTTCTGCGTCAGAATCCCGGTGAGATACTGGCTGCCGACAAAGAGCCGGACCAGAATCTCAATGGCGCGTGGTTGGTCGGCCAGGAACCGCAGAACCTCGAGCGGAGCGGAACACGCCCGCAGATACCGCTCCAGGTTGATGAGCGAACCATCCGGAGTGGCGGCTTCCTCCAGGCAGATCATCAAGATCGGCAACACGCGGGCGAAGACTTCCCGCTCCGCCGGGTCTCTGACGATCCCCCGAATTCGCTTCAAGGCGACGCCGGGTTGATCGAACGGAACCTCCGCCAGAGCGGCCAGGGCCTTGTCATCGCTCAACGCCCCGGGGGTGAGCAGCTTCAGGCTGAAATCGGGATCGATCATGGAATGAATGGTACTCGAATCCGCCTCGACAATCAGAGTTGGAGTCCAGGCTTTAGCCTGTCTGGAGCAGCCGAAAGGCGTCTTCAGGCTGAACTCCAACGGGTCCAATAATCTTCGCGCGGGCTGGAATGTGGCAATGACTCGGGCATCGTCTTGACGTTCGGCCCTCACCCCCAACCCCTCTCCCGGTGGGAGAGGGGAGCCGGAACATGGCCAAATTCCAGCCCGCGAGAGGAATAATCCCTGACGAGGACCAAGTCGCCACTCGATTTCTACGGCGTCAACCCTGCCTGCGGTTGATCCCACAGCCGCCAAGGGTCGTGCAGCCGCTCCATTTCGGAGAGCAACAGCGCCTCCATCTCGGCTTGCTTCGCCGCGTACTTCGGATCCCCGGCGAGATTGGCCTGTGTGACGGTCGGCGTGATACCGGTGTGGGCAGTCACTTCGGGGGCCGCGTGCTGCGGAAGCCACTCGTAGGGGTTGTCGGCGAGGTTAAACAACTGCTTCTCCCGGACTTGGCCGTCGAGAACATCGTACTGGATCAGTTTCCAGTCCCCCCGCTTCACACACCGCATGCCGGGCTTGGTCCCGCCGCAGTAGGCTCCGTACATGACCTCGCGGACGGTCGGTTGCTTCCCTTCCAGGACCGGCTTGAAGCTGATCCCTTCGTTCGATTCGGGAGCGGGAACACCGGTCAAGTCGCAGAACGTGGCGAGCAGATCGAGCAGGTAGATGTTCCCGAGGGCGCGGCTCCCCGGTTTGATTCCCGGCCCACGGACGATCAATGGCACGCGCCATGTATGCTGGTACAGGTTCTGCTTCCCTTGCAGTCCATGCCGCCCGATCGCCATGCCGTGGTCCGAGGTATAGACGATGTAGGTGTAATCGAGTTCGCCCATTGCTTCGAGCTTCTTCAACACGCGACCGATCTGGATGTCGATGTTCTCGCTACACGCGAACTGGCGACCGATCTCGTTGCGGATGGTCGCCTCGTCGCGGCGTTCCCAGACTCCGCTGACATCGACCTCATCGCGGAGCTTGGGGTGTCCATGTGAGAACGGATGGGCGGGCAGGTAGTTCGGCGGCAGCGGCGGCAGCTTGTCGTTGAGGGAGGGCGGATGGCTCTGGTCGATATGGTTCGTGGCTCCGTACTTCGCGAGCAGTTCGGGCCGACCATCCCGTTCATCATGCGGATGCGAGAACCCCAACTCGATCAGGAACGGATCGGTGTCCTTCGCGACTTCTCTTGCATTGAGGTACTCCAGTACCCGCTCGCCATGCCACGGGCTCCCGGTCTCATCCGTCGGGCCACGCTTCGTCGCCTCGTGCCGCACCGTGAAGAGCTTGTTGGCGGCCTCGTAACTGTTGCCCTGCTTGCTGGTCCGCACCGTATCGAACCCAGCCCGATTGAAGACCGCCGGGATCGTGCTTTGCGGCAGGTTTGGCGGGCAGCGGAGCTTCCCTTCGGGCGAGATTGGCAGATGCCACAGCGTCCGCCCACTCATGATCATGTGCCGTGACGGCGTGCAGACCGCCCCGGAGTGCGACCCCATGTGGTACGCCCCATCGAACGTCATCCCCTCGCGGGCCAGCCGCTCGATGTGCGGAGCGTCGAGCGTCGAATCGGGGTCGTAGACTTGGAGGTCAAACGGTGACTGGTCATCAACGAGGATGAACAGAATGTTCGGTCGCTTGCGAGTCGGCAGTGGCTCGGCAGCCTCGATCGTCAGTCCGCTCGAAAGTGCCACGAGGAACAGCAAAAAAGTTCGCAACGGCATGGCCAGAACCAGACAAGAACGAAGATCGGGAACCAAGAGCAGGATATCGCCCAATCGCGAGTTCGACGAGCCGGCCATCAGCCCACCACCGAAAACCGGCCTGACGCGCTTGCCCTCGGCGGTCGACTCCTCGATAAAGCGTTATCCGCCTCGTGCTTTGTCCCGGACTCCTGCATGCCCGACATTCCGATTCTGTTTGAAGGCCCCAAGAAGGCCCCGTGGACCTTTCTGTTGGTGCCCCCGACGGGGCACAGCATGCGGATCGAGTTCATGGAGCACTTCGCCAAGGGGCTGGCCGAGGCCGGTTTGCGCGTCGCCCGATTTGACTATCCGCACATGGCCGAGCGGAACCAGACCGGCAAGCGACGCCCCCCCGACAAGGAGCCAGTCCTTCGTGAATACGTGATGCAAGTGATTCGTCAGATCGGCCCCGAGAAGCTGTTCATCGGTGGCAAGTCGACCGGTGGCCGGGTCGCGGCCCACGTGGCGGACGAGGCCGGGATTCGCGGGGTGGCGTGCCTCGGTTTCCCGTTTCACGCGACGAGCAAACCGAATCTCTACGACTTGGAGCCGCTCGACCGCATTGTGACGCCGACGATTCTGATCCAAGGGGAACTCGACATCTTCGGCGACAAAGTCGAGGTCACCGGCTACCCCCTGTCTTCTAGCATCCAGATCAAATGGATCCGCGAAGGGGACCACAGCTTGCAACCTCCCAAGGAGTCAAAACGGACTCGCGAGGAGAACTGGAACGCCTCGGTCAAGCTGGTCGCGAGGTTCGCGATGGAAGTCGCGGGAGTTGAGTTGTAGTCCGCCACGCTGAGACTCTGGGTGGGAGTCCAGGCTAAAGCCTGCCCCGGAGCAGCCTGAAGGCTGGACTCCAACGTGCCATTTTGACAGTGCCCCTTCGGTGGGGGTTCGACAAAACCCGCCATAATCGCGATCACGACGCATGTCACATTACGCTATCACCTTGCAAAATAGTCACTTACGAGTTGCCGTGCGGTTTGGAACGCCATTCGCTCTTGAGAGTTTTGGATACATCGCGTCCCAGGGCTGTGAGCGGGTAATGACCTGCTCAGCCTGCATTGGCTCAGCGTGCTGAGGAGTTGCTGGAACATGTCGAAGAAGGCCAAGTCAAGCGGCGGCACCAAGATCGTGCCACTCGGGGACAAGGTTGTTCTCAAGCGGCAGGAAGCCGAAACCAAGACGGCGGGCGGCATCGTCCTGCCCGACTCAGCTCAGGACAAGCCCCAGAAGGGTGAAGTCATTGCCGTCGGCGATGGGCACGTCCGTCGCGATGGGGCTCGCGTCCCACTGACCGTCAAGGAAGGCGACCGCGTGATCTTCTCGTCCTATGCGGGCGATGAAATCAAGATCGGCGAAGAGGAGTATCTGCTCCTTCGCGAGAGCGACATCCTTGCGGTGTACTAGTCCGTAGCAGATCTCGTCAGAGATCTGCCGATTGCAGCCTCCAACTCACCTCGCAGAAGTCTTACGACTTCTGCTACATCACTCAGGAGAAACGCCCATGGGCGCGAAGATGATTGCTTTCGATCAGGAAGCTCAAGAAGCAATGCGGCGGGGCGTCAGCAAGCTGGCCCGGGCCGTCCGCGTGACCCTCGGTCCCAAGGGCCGGAATGTCATCATCGAGAAGAGCTTCGGCTCTCCGACCGTGACCAAGGACGGCGTGACCGTGGCCCGTGAAATCGAACTCAGTGATAAGTTCGAAAACATGGGTGCCAGCATGGTCAAGGAAGTCGCCAGCAAGACTTCCGACAACGCCGGAGACGGCACCACCACCGCCACGATCATGGCCGAAGCCATCTTCGTCGAAGGTCTGAAGTCGGTCGTCGCCGGAGTTAGCCCGCTCGAGATGAAGCGCGGCATGGAAAAGGCTGTCACCGACATCATCGACAAGCTGAAGTCGATGGCCATCCCCTGCAAGGATAAGAAGGCCATTGCCCAAGTCGGCACCGTGGCGGCCAATGGCGATGACACGATCGGCAAGATCCTGGCCGACGCCATGGAACAAGTCGGCAAGGACGGCGTCATCACCGTCGAAGAAGGCAAGAGCCTGCAGACGGAATTCAACGTCGTGGAAGGGATGCAGTTCGACCGCGGCTACCTGTCGCCGTACTTCGTCACTGACACGGCCAGCATGGAGTGCGTCTTTGAAGACTGCTACGTGCTGATCCACGAGAAGAAGATCACCAACATCAAGGATCTTGTTCCCGTCCTCGAAAAGGTCGTCAACTCCGGCAAGCCGCTGTTGATCATCGCGGAAGAGGTCGAAGGCGAAGCGCTCGCCACCCTCGTCATCAACAAGATGCGGGGCGTGTTCCGCTGCGTCGCCGTCAAGGCTCCCGGCTACGGCGATCGCCGCAAGGCTCTGCTGCAAGACGTGGCCATCATGTGCGGCGGCCAGGCGATCTTCGAAGACCTCGGCATCAAGCTCGAAAACGTCCAGCTGAGTGACCTCGGTCGCGCGAAGAAGCTGGTCGTCGACAAGGACAACACGACGATCATCGAAGGGGCTGGCAAGAGCGCGGACATCAAGTCCCGCATCGAGCAGATCAAGCGGGAACTCGACGCCAGCTCCAGCGA
>JAYSVZ010000152.1:0-2436 GCA_043718305.1 Planctomycetota bacterium
TCGAGAAGCTCGGCGAAGAGCCGTGGGTCACCGGCTTGGTGACCTCGCTCCCGACGGCGGAGATCAAGTTGCTGGCAGTCGAAATGACCTCTGAGAACACGTTACTCAAGATCATGCGGCGGACCTACCGCTACGAAATCCGCTTCCCCGGCCCGCAAGACGAACACCAAGTCATTCACTGCTCGGTCAAAGAACGAACCCGCACCGCCCCCGTCTCCGCCGTCGACCTGCCTACGTTTCGGTGTACGCTGTCCCCGGCGTTGCAGGCCGCGAATTGATGAGATTGGTCAGCTTTTGAAGGGGACGCAGCGCGCTTTGTGATGATGGATTGAGCCGATTCTGGATTCGCGGGGCCTCGTCATGAATTCTGCATGTGAAGCGGCGTCGGACTGGATTTTCGGCCAATCGGCGGTAACCTATCCGGCTGGATGGAAGGCTCTTGCATCGCGTCCGGCGTCGGGCTGCGGGGGGTCACATCAGACAACTTGGATTCTCAGGAGATTCTCCGATGTCATTCCACGTGGGTGAAGCCCTCTGCGGCGATGGAAACGAAATTGCACACATCGATCTGTTGATCGGTGACAAGAACGGCCCAGTGGGCCATGCGTTCACCAACGCGCTGTCGACCCAGTCGCATGGTCACTCGAACCTGCTCGCCGTCCTCGCACCGAATATCGGTGTGAAGCCCGTGACCGTCATGATCACCAAGGTCACCATCAAGGGAGCCAAACAGGCTGTCCAGATGTTCGGACCCGCCCAGTACGCCGTCGCCAAGGCCGTGGCTGACAGCGTCGAAGCGGGCATTATTCCTAAGGACCAGGCCGAATCGCTGTGCATCGTGTGCGGCGTGTTCATTCACTGGGCTGCGGAAGATGACAAGAAGATCTTCCAGTACAACTACGAAGCCACCAAGCTGGCCATCGCTCGCGCGATGAAGAACGAGCCCAGCGCCAGCGAAATGCTCGCCAAGAAGGACACCGCCAAGCACCCGTTCTCGGGCGTCTAAACGCGTCCCCGTGAGCCGCTGAAACTCTGACCACAGCCTGATTGGGATTCGTCCTGGTCGGGCTGTGGGTGTTTTGGTTCGAGACCTCTCCCGTGAGAGCTGGTCTGGTCCAAGTTGGAAGTATCCAGCCCAACCTGAAAAACTGACAGCCTCGGAGAGTAAGGCGACGATCCGGCGATTACTCCAGGTCGTAGAATTCATCCCGGTACTGAGGATTATCGAGTCGATCCCCGACATACCCCAGGCGGTGCTTCTCCATCTTCGGAACATCTCCGAACGAAGGGGCGATCCAACCGCGTGCCCGACTCTCCACGTGCCCATCGACGAAGGCCACGTTCGCTGTATCGCTATGTCGGAAGTGAACGTTCGGGAAGTCATTGCTCGGCGGGTCGAGCAACCAGTTCTCTCGCAGCTCGCTCGCAGCACAGGTGAAGTCGGTGCAGAAGACCCCCGCGCTGTCGGCGAACATGATCGTGGTCGTCAGTTGACCCACATCGCGGAACCGGCGAGCCAGCGGCTTTGTGGAGAGACCCGGAGCCCATGTCGGCGGGGCGTAGTCGATCACCGATGACCGCGACAGAAAGTTTCCGTTGTAGCCAAAGCCGGTCGATGGCTTCCCAAACGGAACGCGATCCATCTGGGATTCCCCGAAGTTCGGACATTGGAACGACTCGTAGCTCGCTTCCATGTACGGAGCCAAGGGACCGGCGGCGAAGTCGAGCTGCAGCACTGGGTTCGGTTCGTCGTAGTTCACGACGCCAAACCAGTGGGAGGCTTTCCCCTGGCTGCCGGAGTAGGTCAGCAGGTAGTTGGTGCGGTTGGTATCTTCCACGACATAGGGGATGAACTGCTCGCGGTAGTTGTCGGAGTAGTTGTGGACGGCCAGCACGAGTTGCTTGAGCCGGTTCTTGCACTGCGTCCGGCGAGCGGCCTCGCGGGCCTGCTGCACAGCGGGCAGCAAGAGCGCGATCAGGACGGCAATGATGGCAATCACCACCAGCAGTTCGATCAGGGTGAAACCGCGCTGGCGGCCCCGGGAGAGAGTAGCAGTCATCATCAGACACTCCTCGTGTCGGCAAGGCGCATAGCGCAGCATGGCCGACGCGAGTCCCCCCAAGCGATGCCGATGTCCTCATCGGATGCGCAAGACGAGATAACGCGATCGGCGCACGTTTCCGCGCGATGGCCGAACTCGTAACCGCCTGGGCAGGTCTTCTGACTCCCGGATCGTTCTTGCGTCACACCTTCCCGCGTTCTTGGCCGGGCCGACCTCAATGTCGACCGCAACGTTCGATGCACAGTGGTTGCGAAGGGGGCTCGTGGAGTCCTTCGCGAGTGACGTTTCGTCCCCGGATACAGCGGCGGGACCGTGACGGATTCACACCGTCTTCCCTATTCTCCCAGCAGCGACACGCTCCGGGCACCCAGAC
>JAYSVZ010000153.1:0-7065 GCA_043718305.1 Planctomycetota bacterium
CAGGCGATGGACATCGAAGGACTCGGAACAAAGCTAATCGAACAGCTCGTCGATGCGGGATTGGTAGCCGGGTTTGCCGACCTCTATTGCTTGGCACCAAAGCGAGAGCAACTCATCTCTTTGGAGCGACAGGGCGAGAAATCGATCGATAACCTGCTGTCTGGAATCGAGGCCAGCAAGACACGACCCCTGTTCCGATTGCTCACGGCCCTCAACATCCGGCACGTGGGCATCACAACCGCTCGTGCCTTGTCGGATCACTTCCGATCACTCGATGCGATCCGCACCAAGACGGAGGCCGAGCTGGCCCAGGTCGCCGACATTGGCCCGATCGTCGCGAAGGCGATCGCCGCCTTTTTCGGTTCAGAGTTCGGTCAGAAGATCGTCAACGGTCTTGTTGAGAATGGGGTGGCCCCTCCCGAGATGGCCCCTCCGGTCGTTGTTGCAGGGACCGCCGGAGCTGGCAAACTGGCTGGGAAGACCATCGTCGCGACCGGCTCGCTCAAGAACTTCACCCGTGATGGCATTAAAGATTACATCCACGCCCAAGGCGGAAAAGCCGCGAGCAGCGTCTCGAAGAAAACCGACTTCGTGCTGGCCGGTGAAGACGCCGGGAGCAAGCTGGAGAAGGCGAAAGAGCTTGGTATTCGAGTGCTGAGCGAGGAGGAGTTCCTGGCCGAGTTCGGCGAGCAGGGACAGATCACCGGCCAGTAGAATAATGGCACGTCCGTCTCGGCATCGATCATCGGGTCACGCTTGCCCCATCCCCGTGGCCGCTGAGCACCAATTCTGAAACCGCTCTGCTCCTAGGGCTGTTTCAGCGTGTCGCGGATGCGGTGAAATCCAGTTGCCATTTTCCAGAGCAACAGAATGTTGAATAGCCACAGCACGGAATTGATCGACTGCGGCCACCAGTAGACTTCGACCACGATCCATCCGTAGACAAAAAACCGAGGTCGGACGAGCCACGAGAACGGCACCCCCATCGCGTTTCGGACCATCGCGTAGGCCACGACCATCGTGTACGCGAAAATGTAAATGCCGCCCGCCAGGGGATCGATCAACGCCGGATCTGTCAGCATCAGCGTGATCGTGGTCGAGGCCACGATGATCTGATCGGACGTGGAATCGGTAAATGAACCCGCTCGCGAATCGGTCCCATAACGGCGAGCCAGTGGTCCATCCAAGCCGTCCAGCACCACATGCAGAGCGAGCGCCACAAAGGCCCAGCCCCTCGACCAGAAGAACAGCCCACTGAACGACAGACCCGTGGCCAGAGAGAGCAGCGTCAGATGATCGGCTCGGACATGGCAACGCACCAGCCAGTCTAACAATGGACCACACCACTGGGCTCGCAGTTGCTGCGTCCAGACCATGGCGTCTCGTTCGTTGTTGGAATAGCAATCCGCCTTCGGCTCGGACATGGGGACTCTGCTTTCCGTGTGCCCTCATCAGTGTTTCGGATTTGGTCTTTGGTTCGTTCCCGAAGCTCCGGCTCCCCTCTCCCCCCGGGCCTGTTGAAAAAGCCCCGTGGCACGGGCGTCTCGCCCGTGAATCCTTGGGAAATCGCATGGGCGAGACGCCCATGCCACTGACTTCAACAGTCTCCCCGAGAGAGGGGTTGGGGGTGAGGGAAAGCGTCAAGACGACTTGCGGTACGGTCTTAAATCGGCAGTTGCTCAACACCCTTCCCCGACAAGCCGCGTCGTCGACGAAGCAACAAGAGCCACGGGAGCACAGCGACCACCAGCGTCCAGAGTTTGCGTTGATATCGTTCAGGCGCGGGAACCTGCCAGACTCGTAACCGATCGCCTGCCTCGGCGAGCCAACGGCCATCCGCAGCGAGCTTCATCGGGATGTTAAAGCCTTGGTCCCCCTCCACAACGACAATACCCCGACCGATTGGTTCGCCCGTGGTGGGCGAGATCGGCTGCCAGCGGTAATGGCCCTCGACCAGCCTTCTTGTCCGAGGATTTCGAAGGAGCTTGAGGGTGAGCCAGTTCAGGATCCCGCCGGATTCACTCAGCCCCCGTGACCCCCAATTCGCGGGACTGACTTGGAAGGCCCAGTTGTCACCCTTCTCCCACCAGATGCTTTTATCGACGGGAGAGTAGTGACTCAAGAGGGGTTCCGCTTGCAGGTCGGTCAGCTCGGTTCCATGCACGCGAAGTGAATAGCGTCGCGCATTCTGGACCGGTCCGTTTGCGATGATGGCGATGAATTCCAATCTCTCGCTGGTCCAGCGCTGAAGCAGTAGTCGCGACATATCGGGAATCTCCGGCACGGGAGCGCGCCCAATCTCGCGCCCATCATCCAAGGCATGAAAGACGAACGAGTCCTTCGAGCCCGAGGTGTCGATCCCGACCCAGCGTAAGTTGTCGGGGGAGAACTCGACCTGCTGATCGGCGGGGTAGAGCGACTTTCCCGTGGAGAGGTCCGCGATGCTTCCCATACCCATTTGATTCGTAAAGTACAGCGGGTAGACCGCTTTGTAGCGCCCATCGGGACTCATCTTCCCCCGAGGATGGCTTTCATCGGTCACGGGCAGGCAACGCTGCTGCCCCGTTCGAATCGAAGTCACGAGGAGTTGATGCACCGGATCCGAGTACGGCCTGCGAAGTAAGACCCACTCGCCATCCGGAGTCAGCTCTGCCGTATCCGAGACCGGGAACCCCAGAACATGCTCTTGAAGCACTTGCCCAGTGTTCGCATCCCGAATCCGAAGTGTCGCTTTGGCGGCGACATTGCCGGGCGAGTCGAGGCAGACCACATGCCCCTCGGGTGATGACCCGATTGGGCAAGTCCCCCCCACGACGGTTTCCGAGACCCAGGTCGGAGCCGGTGGCTGAAACCACACGTAAGCCGCCAAGCCACACGAGAGCAGCGGGACAACGAACCACCGACAACGGAAGACGAGAGAACGAAGCGTCATTGGGTTTCGAATCACTGCCGGGGGGGACAGGGGAGCCGGAAAATGGCATCACTTCAGGCCGCGAGGAGAATAGTCGATGGACTCCGATTCTCGGCGAATCAGCGCACGCTGAGGATACGGCATCACATCGAGTGTCCGCTAATGAAATCGAATCGTCGTCAGTTAGAAATCGTCGATCCCACCATGCTCCCTGGGGGCCGCCCTCATTAGCGTAAGAGTCCGATCTGCGCTAGTGCTGCGTCCAGGCTCAATGGATGGGGTGGAGTCCAGCCTTTAGGCTGCTCCGGACAGGCTAAAGCCTGGACTCCAACCTCAGTTCTTAGCGCGGCGGGCGCTCTAGGCGATCAGCTCGCTGATCGCGTGCCCGTCCGCGATCGGCAACGGGCGATTTAGTGAATCACGCATCTCAGTCTCTGCCGGAATCCCGAGCAGTTCAAATACCGTGGCCGACAAATCACCGGGCGTGACGGGGTCATTGGCTGGAAAGGCCCCCTGTTTATCCGAAGCCCCATACACATGCCCGCGCGGCATTCCACCGCCCGCGGTCAGGACCGTATAGCAGCGGGGCCAGTGGTCGCGGGAGATATTGTCATTGAGCCTGGGCGAGCGGCCGAACTCGCCCATCCAGAGAATCAACGTCTCATCGAGCAACCCGCGATCATCGAGGTCATTGATGAGGACCGGCAGCGTGTGATCGGTTTGCGGAAGCTGCCACGCCTTAAGGATAGGGTATTGCCGCGTGTTGTTAAACCCATGCGTGTCCCAGCCGCCGCCATCGAACTTCTGACCGCCGATGCTGCTGGAGAAGTAGACGTTGACGAACTTCACGCCCGACTCGACCAGCCGCCGGGCGAGGAGGCAACTTTGCCCATACGTACTCCTTCCGTAACGGTCGCGCATCTCGACGGTCTCGCGCGACAGGTCGAACGCATCGCGAACCTTCGGTGAGTTCAGCATCGACAAGGCTCGCTCGAAGTACGAGTTCATCCCCTGCGCAATCGGCTGGGATTCCAAGCTCGTGATCTGCGAATTCACCAATTGCTGCATCTCGCGGCGCCGTTGCAGCCGCTCGGGGGAGACGCCCGTGGGCAGACTGAGTTCGGGGAGCCGGAACTGCACGTCGTTCGGATCTTCGGTGATGAGCAGTGGGTCGTGCCCCTTCCCCAGAAAACTCGCATGCTGCCCCGGCGTGATCGACCCGTCCGACATCACATGTGGCAAGGCGACGAACGATGGCAAGCCTTCGGATGGCGGCAAGTATCGGTCCGCGATCGAACCATACGCGGGAAACAACTCGATCGAATCGCGCAACCGGATGTCATCGAGCGCGGGCGCGTGCCCGGTCAGCGCGTGGTAGGCCGCCGAGTTGTGGTTGTTCATCGTATGGTGAACGCTGCGGATGAGCGTCACCTTGTGCATCACCTTGGCCATCTCGGGGAGATGCTCGCAGATCGGCACACCGGGGAGCGAAGACGAGATCCCCTCGAACTTGGTCCGCACTCCACTGGGGGCATCGAGTTTCAGGTCGAACGTATCGACATGGCTCGGGCCACCGAACTGATAGAGGAAGATGACCGCCTTCGCCTTGGCTGCCCGGCGGGTGACCTCGGCCCCCTGCAGAAAATCTCCCATCCCCAGCCCGAGCAAGCCCGCGCCGCCAATCCGGAGGGCATCCCGCCGCGTGACCAGAGACGCGAAATGCTCGCGCTGTCCGGGTTGAGGGAAGAACATGGGGCTGGTCTCCAGAAGATGAACCGATGTCGTAGCAGAATTCGTAAGAATTCTGACGGCTGTCACGCCCCCCGATTGAGCGTTGACCGGGTGCGACCGCGCTATGCATGGACGGCAGAATTCTTACGAATTCTGCTACGCGAATTCTGCTACGCGAACTCAGTAATCCCGGGCATCGCCACCTCGGGCATCTCAATCTTTCCGAACTCAAGCGTCTCCGGTCCCAGCTTCTCCTTCGAGTTCATCGCCTGTTCCCAGGTGATCCGCTGCCCGGTGTAGGCTGCCATCCGCCCCAGGATGGCCAGCATCGTGCTGCGGGTCATGTACTCGCCGTTATGGATTGGTGTCCCATTGCGGATGCTGGCGAACAGCGCGTTATGCTCCAACTGGTACATGTCGTTCGAGGCTTTGTCGTTCGAGGTCCAAGCGTTCGGTCCCTCGATGCTGGTGTTTTCGCCCTTGATATGGCAGATGCCGTTCGTGCCCCAGAAGTGATCGGAGACATCGCCTTGGCAGCCTCCCTGTTGACGACAGCGGCTGAACCCTTTGACGCCCTCGGTATATTCGTATTCGATGGCGAAGTGGTCATAGATGTGGCCAAAGGCGGGCTCTGTCCGGACCTGTCGGCCACCGGTGCCGGTGGCGGCGATCGGCGGCTGGTCGTGCATGGCCCAGGCGAGTTTGTCGAGGCTGTGGATGTGTTGCTCGACGATGTGATCGCCCGAGAGCCACGTGTAGTAGAGCCAGTTTCGCATCTGGTACTCCAAGTCGCTCCACTGCTCCTTGCGGGCATTGTTCCAGAGGAAGCCGGTATTGTAGGAGCACTGCATCGCCAGGATCTTGCCGATCTGGCCATCGTGCATCCGCTGGAAGGCTTCGACGACGGACGGGTGGTAGCGCCAGCAAAGCCCCGAGACCACTGAGACGTTCTTGATCTTGGCCCGTTCACAGGCGGCGATCACTTCCCGCACCCCGGGAGCATCCACGGCCACTGGCTTCTCGCAGAAGATGTGGACCCCGTAATCGACGGCCAGTTTCATATGAGCGGGGCGGAACCCCGGCGGCGAGCAGAGCAGAATCACATCGACGCCCGAGGCCAACACCTTCTCCACACAATCAAAGCCGACAAACTTATGGTCGTCGTCCACGGCGATCTTGCTCGCGATGTCTGGTTGTGCCTTGAGCACCGACAGCCCGGACTCCAGTTTGTCCGCGAAGGCATCGCCCATCGCCACCAACTTGACGTTCTTGTCCGCCCGCAGAGCCTGCTGAGCGGCTCCCGACCCGCGACCGCCGCACCCAATCAGCCCGACCTTCAGCACATCATCCCCGGCGGCGTGAATGACACTGGAGCTCAAGACAGCTGCACTCAAGGAGGCAGCGGTTCCGGTCTTAAGGAACTGACGACGGGAGTGGGTCGCGGGGGTGGACATCGAGTGGCCTCCAAAGCGGGGTCAAGCGGAAGGTGGGTCGAGGCAGGGTTGCCCATGAACCTCGAATCGGCAGCGACTGATGGTAGCATGGGACGGGACGTGAATCACGCCCAATTCGAAGAGGCGATGGCTTCAGCGAACTACGACTCCCTGGGCGCTCATCGAGCATGGGTCGCTGGAGCTTACCAGGTGACGGTCATTCCTTGGGTTCGCTGGAGGATTTTCGGATCATCTTCGCCAGCGGCACCTTCTCAATCGGCAGAGTCGTTCGACAGTCCGCAGAGATGTGGACCTTGTACTCACGAATGACATACCCGCATCGCTCATGCCAGACGCAAAATGTCAGATCCCCCGCAGGGAGTTTCTCGAGGCTGAAGCGGCCCTCCTTGTCGGTCAGAGTCGCGTAGGGATGATCCAGGACAGTCCAGTAACAGTCCATCCAGGAGTGAACGTCGCAGACGACTCTCATCGGAAGTGATTCGGGGCGAGTAAAGCGGTGGTCGGTGCCTTGAGGATCATTCGGTATCACGATAAAGCCCGGCATGGCACTGGCCGTCGGAAAGAAATGCGCGTTGTGTTCGACACGATCGAGGTACTTCACATTGAGGACTTGTCCCACACGCAATGTTCCACAATGCGGGACAAACTGGCAGTCCTTTGCGGTCAGCTCACGGGGGGGCGGGATCTCGATCAGGTCGGGATGGATCTTGTCCGGAGCTTTTCGCAAAAATACAAAGATATTGGTGATCCCCTTTGTCGTCGGGTCAACCACCAGGGTCTCGTCGAGCATCGTCCGGCACGCACAGACTTCCGCATCCCGACCGAGTCGGTCCCCTTCCTTGAATCGCAATGGCGTCGTGTAGGGACCGTCCAGCAGGAATTGTCCGTCCACCGATCCCCAGCCTTCCGAGGTCTTCGCGGGCTTCTCTTCCGCCAGACTCAGCGAAGCCCATGCGGCGAGTCCCATCG
>JAYSVZ010000154.1:0-7051 GCA_043718305.1 Planctomycetota bacterium
TTCCATCGTGTTGACGTGAACTTCGTGGAAGCCATCGCCGTCTTCGTCGCGGGCGTACTCGCCGCGACCGTGGTTGACGGTCCGGTGTGCGTAGCCCCACTCGGTCCCAAGCTCCCGCTTGGGACCGCATATCCTCGAAGCTCCGCTTCGCCCGCGTGCCAGCCGACTCTGTCTCGCAAACCGTCCTCGCACTTGCCGACGGAATCACATCCTGACATGCTGGACGGATGTCCTGCGTCGCTCGGCGAAGCAAAGCTTCGAGGATAGGCGTGACCAAGCCGGAGCTTGGTCACGAGGTCACGATGACAGAACCTCTTCTGACTCCGCTACCCCGTTAAGCTCAAAGCAGCCAACCGGGCCAAACCGCGAATGCGTATCGGCACGCGGCGAAGCGGAGCTTCGAGGATCGGCGTTCCCAATGTTCTTCATCGGTTCACCCCGCCGTAGCGGAAGTCGTCAGACTTTCGCCGTCCGGCCAGTTCGCATTGACCCCAGCGAAATTCTTACGAATTCCGCGACCCTAGCCGTAGCGACGGGTGGCAGGGTCATAGAATCCGATCCCAACGAAAACACCCGGAGTGATTTACTCCGGGTGTTTCGATGTGTCGGATTCAAGCAGCAGCAACTACACCGCCACCGGAGTCTTGGGCTTGGCTGCCAATGCGGCCTTGACGGCATTGCAGACTTCGTCGAAGACTTCTGGGCAGCGGATCGCCATTTCGCTGAGTACCTTGCGGTTCAGGGTGATGTTGGCGAGTTCCAGGCCGTGGATGAACAGCGAATACCGCAGTCCCCGCATGCGGCAGGCCGCCGTCAGACGGGTAATCCAGAGTTGGCGGAAGTCACGCTTGCGCACCCGGCGGTCGCGGAACGCGTAGACCCGGTTGCGGCGGACCAGTTCCTGGACCGATCGCCACAGCTTGCTGCGGCCACCGCGCATCCCGCGGGCTTCTTTGAAGATCCGCTTCTTCTTTTTGCGAGTCGCTTGTCCGTAGGAGATACGCATGGCTGACGACCTTGGTCAATGGGCGAGCCAGATTGCTCGCGATGTTCAACTGGGGTGGCGTGGTGGCCACCGAACGGACTCGCGGGGGGCGACTAGCTCTGGGGGCGAAGGGCTTCCACGATGTAGGCGGCGTTAAAGCCAGTCCGGACCCCATCTTGGCGGAGGCGGCGTTTGCGATTGCCGCTCTTCTTCCCCATGATGTGGCCACGATTGGCTTTACGGTGTTTCACCTTGCCAGTGGCGGTCACTTTGAACCGCTTGGCACAACCTTTGTGAGTTTTTCCGGGCTGCGGCATGGCTCTTGTCCGAATGCAGATTCGTCCCCGGGATCGAGGACGAAGCGAAGCAGTGTAATGGGAGGTGGAATCGGATGCCACTGAGAGGGGCCGGAAATCCCCAAGGAGTGTGTGCATGACGAAAGTCGGCACACTCGGAAGAACTTTTGCGCGGCGACTCGTCCCATAGGATTGAACCACGGAACACACGGAATACACGGAAAAGAACAGGGAGGAAACCATTCGGACGGTGACGATGGGACCGTAAACGAAGCTGCTCGATGGCTGCTGGCGAACCCACTCGGTCTCCACGCGAGACTTCCTTCCCGGTTCTTTTTCCGTGTATTCCGTACGACTCACGTCACAAATTTGCGCACGCGGCGCAATTTTCGGATCGAAGGCTACGGCTCCCCACGGGGAGAATCAAGAGTCCTGTCGACCCATGAAACCTGGGCGGGTACTGCCCAGATTCGTGAGGCAGCCCCAATCCCTTCCAAGGATACTCATTGGGCCGATTGTGCCGGGGCGAACTGCGATTGATCCCTGAGATGGATGACACATCACCCGGCGGATCAGCCTAGGTTTGGGGAGCGGCGAATTTCTCAGCCCGTCGACTCTCCCGGCGAGATGGTGTCGTGTCTGCACTCCTCGAAGAAACCAGTACGCGTGCGTTGACCCCGCGACGACACGCGATCGCGCGCGCGTCTTTTGCTTTCAAGGCGAGGGAAATCCCCGTCACCGTCAGCATCGGTGTGGCAGAATCATCAGGCTGTCCGACCGAAACCCCCGCGTCGCTCCTCGAAGACGCCGATCGGATGCTCTACCTGGCAAAACACTCGGGACGCAATCAAGTTCAGATGCGGAGATCATGACCATGACGAATTCCTTGTTTCTCATGCTGGCATTGCTGGCCGGTTTGACGCAAGCCGCGAGTGCTCGGTGTGACGACTTCACGCCGATTGTCGGCTGGGATGAACAGATTTTTCCATCGTTTGTGATCTCGACGGCCACGATCAAGAATCCGCCCTGGGTGGATGAGGAACGCACCGATATTCTCGGAGAAAAAGGGGGGCTCCTCGGTGTCAATATCACGTCTCCCGGGAAAAAGTCACCCATTAAAGTGACGATCACCTGCGACGAGATCATGGAGCCCAGCACCTTCTCTGGCAACCTGCCGGAGAAGGATGTGGAATACAGCGTTTTTCCCCGCATCAAATACCGCTACTCCAAGCTGGCCGAGATTAGTCAGGCGACTCCCGTCTCCATGACCTTCAAGGTCCAGATCGGAAAAGATGAGGCGACCGAGCAAACCGCGACCGTGACGATTCGGCCCATCAATGACTGTCCTTTCATGGTCCAAGCCGGTGAAACCCAGATCGATATCAGCCCGACATTCGCAGCTTACGTGAACGAGCAACACCCCTTCCTGGATAAGGTTCTTCGCGAAGCACTCGACTTCGGATATGTCGACTCCTTCTCGGGTTACCAAGGGGATGAAGCGGAAGTGATTCGGCAGGTCTATGCCATCTGGGACGCGCTGGTCACTCGCGATGTGAAGTACAGCAGCATCACCGCCACCTCAGTCAATGCCGACACGGTCTGGTGCCAGCATGTGCGGATGATCGAGCAGTCACTCAACAACTCGCAAGCCAATTGTGTCGATGGTTCGGTGCTGATGGCTTCCCTGCTCCGCAAGGTGGGCATCGAACCGTTTCTCGTTCTGGTGCCGGGGCACTGCTATGTTGGGTTTTATGTCGACAAAGAGCAGACCAAGCTGATGGCCATTGAGACGACTCTGCTCGGCTCCACGGTGGAAGAGGATGAAGAGTACGCCTCGATCGAGATCCTGGAAGAGGCGATTGACGAGGAGATTCGCGACGAGTTCTCGTGGCCGACATTCTGTAATGCGATCGCCGTCGGTTCGAAGAACTTCGAAGAAAGCAAAGAGAAGTTCGCCGACAAGAACGAACCCGAGTACGTCGTCATCGACATCGCGACTGCCCGTAAACACGGCATCCTGCCCATTGCGTTCAAGGGCAAGGAGAAGTTCGTCGGCGTCGGTGATGGCGTCGTGGCTGAAGAAGAGGAAGAGGAAGAGGAAGAGGAGTAAGGTTTATTGAGCCACGGGGCGCCCCGTCCGATTTCACACTGTTCCACTCCTCGATACACTGACCCCTCAAACATCAGCGCGGAGTGGGGACAGTCATGGCAGTGCGGGGCATACGTGGGGCGACGACCGTTGAGGCGAACGACGCGCCCCAGATTCTGGAGGCCACGCGTGAGCTGTTGCAGGAACTGCTGACGGCGAATGGGATCGTGGTCTACGACGAAATCGTCTCGGCGATCTTTACGACTTCCCAGGATTTGAATGCGGTCTTCCCCGCCGAAGCGGCCCGCGCCATTGGCATGAGCCAAGTCCCGCTGCTGTGTGCCAGCGAAATTGCGGTCCCCGGAAGCATGCCGCGCTGTATTCGAATTCTGCTGCACTGCAACAGCGAGAAGGCCCAGGCGGAGATCAAGCACGTTTACTTGCGTGATGCGAAACGGCTCCGGCCAGACATGGTCAGTGCTCAGTAGTGCGGGTTAACGCAGCAATTCACTCCGGCGTTCGAGCTGCGGAAATCCCTTTACGCAGCGCCTCGCGCATCACATCGATCGGGGCGGCCCTTCGTGTGAAGCAGTGGTACTGCGCTGCAGCCTGGTTCACGAACATCTCGATGCCGCTCACGCAGTGGCAGCCGCGTTCCCGGGCCTCTTTGATGAGTAGTGTCGACTCGGGGTTGTAGATCGTGTCAAAGACCACGGTTCCTTCGCGAATCCAGTTGGATTGGAAGGGCGTCTCATTCATGTTGGGGTACATGCCGATCGGCGTGCAGTTGACGAGGATGTCCACGTACGCCGCGCCGCGGTTTTCCCAGGCCACAAACTGGCACCCGAGCTGGGTGGCGAGTTCCTGGCCGCGCTGCTTAGTGCGATTAGTGATGGTCAAAGCCGCCCCCGCGCGCAGGACGCCCTGGCCGACCGCCTTGGCGACTCCGCCCGCCCCGAGAACCAGAACACGTTTGCCAGCCAGCTCTGCGTCCTGCTTCATGTCGAGTCCCATGCGGATACTCGCCAGAGCTGCATCAAAGTCGGTATTCGCTGCGTACCAGTTGTTACGATTGTCTCGAAAGAGGGTGTTGGCCGCACCGATGTCCTCGACGATGTCATCGCGAAAGTTGGCCAGTCGCATGGCCCGCTCCTTGTGCGGGATCGTCACGCTATAGCCGCGCACGTCAAGCCACGTGAAGGTCTCCAGCGTCTCATCGAGTTCCTCAGCGGGCACCCGCATCGGCAGGTAGACCGCATTGATCCCATCGTGGCGAAAGGCGGCGTTGTGAATCCGCGGGCTATAGCTCTGCGCGATCGGATCGCCGAGGACGCCGTAAACTTCGGTCTGGGCATTGATCTGCTCGTAGCGGTACATGTGCCGCATCTCTTCGAACGAGATCTGCCCGGGGGCTAAGACGCGATCCACGTTGAAGGTCGCATAGGTAAACGGTGCGCCGTACTTGGCGCAGAGAATCCGGCTGGGCACCCCAAACTCACCCATGCAGAAGGCGATCGTGGGGATCTTGGCATTCTCCATCAACTGCAACAACCGCACGTTGTCGCGTGGCGACTGGGCCATCGTCACGACCTTGATGATGTCGGCATCCAGTTCGCACATCTGGCCGTACCGCTCTTCCAGCGTCTCGGGCGTCCCGTTGAAGTCGTGGAAACTAATGATCCGCTTGGTCTTGCCGTAGCGGCGAATCTTGGTGGCGATGTCATGTTCGAGGTCGACGTATTCGACTCCCGAGACGATCGCCTGCCGCAGCAGGGCCAGCCGCTTCTCCTCCAGCTCTTTCCAGCGCCCGCCATCCGCGGGGCGACGGACTGTGACGACCACTGGCGTGGGCCGTTGCGTAATCAGCCGCCCCAGGTCAGGAGCTTTCGACAACCAGTCGAGACGCAACTCCACAAGCTCCGCCCCGCGCTGGGCAAGAGCCTGATGTTCGGCCACCATCATCGAATGACGGGTCCGGCCAAGACTGACGCAAATCTGACTCACTGCGGGGGATCTCCAGAGGAACGGACCACAGAGTATCGAGTCCCGGCAGGGTTGTCAGCGGTAATCTGCACCGAGTCGGAGTCTGGATGGTGCATGTCAACTTTTGCATCTCGGCGGATCGCCTTGGAAACGTCAAATCGGAGAAGTCGGCGGGGATGGCGCTGAATCCTCCGCGATCATGAGCTGCCCCTTCCGCGCCCCGTTGACCACCCCCATGATCTGCTCCGCCAACCCGTCCACCATCCCATACAAGTCCCGCTGGAGCGCCTCCAGCGACACTCAAGCCACGCCTTGGTCCCCACCCACAACCCCGTTCGCTCCGTCCATGATCGCGCTCCCATCCCGGGCTTGACCTCGAATTGAGGCTCAATTGCCAAGGCCAACAGCGTACTCATCCCATCCCGAATGCGCCAGCCAAGATTGCCACACCCGTTCGAGCGAACAATAGAAATGTCACGTTCCGAGGTATCGCGGCGGGGCATCATGGGGTTGCCGACTCTCATCACCGAGCACTCGCCAATATCAATTAATTTTGATATGTTTGCCGCCTCTGGATCTCATCAAGTCTGAAACACTTTGGGAGTCGCCATGCATCTCACCACCAGCCAGCGTTCGCCCCAAACCGGTGCCACGCGGCGAAAATTCGTCTCCGCAGCAGCCTCGGCAGCGTTTGGCTTCATGATCGTTCCTCGGCATGTGCTGGGTGGGGTCGGTTTCGTCGCTCCCAGCGAACAGTTGCGGGTGGCCGGAATTGGTGCCGGAGGGATGGGCGGCGGCGACATCGCAACGATCAGCAAGCTGGGGGCGAAGTATGTGGCGCTCTGCGATGTCGACGAGATGCGGGCTGCGGGAACGTTTAACGCTCATCCCGATGCCAAACGTTACAAGGACTTTCGAGAGCTGCTCGACAAGGAGGCGAAGAACATCGACGCGGTCTCTGTCGGCACTCCCGATCATGTCCATGCCGTGGCGACGATGGCCGCGCTGCGGGCCGGAAAGCATGTCTATTGCCAAAAGCCGCTCACCCACACGCTGCATGAATGTCGTGAGATCACAAAGGCGGCGAAGGCGGCGGGCGTGATGACCTCCATGGGGAATCAGGGACACGCGACAGAAGGGGCTCGTCTGACCAACGAGTGGATTCAGGCGGGACTGATTGGTGAGGTCCGCGAGGTTCACGTCTGGTCCGATCGGGCGGGTAAGCTGTGGAAGCAGGGGATTGGCCGACCAGCGGAGAGTCCCGCCATCCCGAACACGCTCGACTGGGATCTGTGGCTCGGCCCGATTCGGGAGCGGCCCTACAGCCCAGCCTATGCTCCCGTCGGCTGGCGGGGATGGTGGGACTTCGGCACGGGAGCCCTTGGCGATATGGGGTGCCACATCATCGACCATCCCGTGTGGGCGCTGAAGCTGGGTGCGCCCACCTCGGTCGAGGCCCGCACCACGCTGGACGGGACGCTCAATGATAAGAACGAAATCAACTTCGAGACCTATCCCGTCGCGGCGATCATCACTTACCAGTTCCCGGAGCGGGACGGGGGCAAACTGCCGCCGGTGACGATGACGTGGTACGACGGGGGGCTAATCGGCCTGTTGAAGTATGGGCTGGGATTTTCTGGGGTGCTGGAATTCCCCTGACCCCGGTGCGCGGAGGGGCAGCGAGGGGGAGGGGGGGCG
>JAYSVZ010000155.1:0-7047 GCA_043718305.1 Planctomycetota bacterium
TGGGAACGTAAGAACGCCGTCTTTGTTCAGCAGTTCCTCGGCACTGGCCAAGTCGTGTGGCTCGGAATCGATAGCACTTGGCGGTTCCGCTTCCGCGTCGGCGATGTGTATCACCACCGCTTCTGGGGGCAGATGTCACGCTGGGCCAGCGAACTCAAGGCTGCTGCCGGAAACGAATTCGTCCGCGTGAACTTGGAGCGCCCGATCGTCATGGAGGGCGAGGACGCCGTCGTCGTCGCCCGCTGGGACGCTGCGGTGAAAGACAAGTTCCCCAACATGAAGGCCCGCGCGATCCTGAAGCTCGATGGCCTCGATAGTAAACATCCCGGAGTGACCGTCGACCTCAAGCCCGACCCGGATCGGCCCTTGATTCAGATCGGCCGCGCGGTCGGACTGCGGCCTGGCGAATACTCGGTCAAACTCGAAGTCGAAGGGGGCGACATCGGCCAAACCCCCATCACAACGGAGCTCACAGTCCTGGAAAACCTCTCCGCCGAACTGGCCGACATCAGCAGCAACCGCACCCTCCTGGAACAACTCGCGAAAACCACGGGCGGCAAGTTCTTCCCGATCCACGAAGCCCGCTCAGTCCTGAACGAGTTCCAGGATGTGAAGGAAAAGATTTCGCAACGAAACGAGATCCCCCTGTGGAACCACTGGCTGATCTTCCTCGTCTTCTGTGGGTTGCTGATGACGGAGTGGGTGCTAAGAAAGATGAACGGGTTACCTTAATTAAGGAACGCATCATGACACAGCGAACGATTCTGGAGGAGATCCGTTATGTCAGGCATGCCATCTCTGAAGAGATCGGACATGACCCCCGTCGGATCGCCGGTTACTACGCGAACCTCCAGGCCGAACTCAAGGCTCGTTTAGTCAATCGCAGCGGCGAATCGACAGATGCCCCAGGTGCCCCATCAATTCTCGAAGTGGGCCAGTCAGTGCCCGCCCGATGATCGCTCCTTGAATGAATCGAACGATCTGAGAACTTGGAAAGTCATTCGACGTTGGTTCTCGAAAAACCGTGATTAACGCTCGCGCTCGGTTGCCAGCGATCTCGCGAGGAGTCATGCTGGGAGTTCGATGCGTGCGAATCGGTTCCGGTTCGGCGGCGCGTCAACTTCCTTCGACCACTGATCGACCTCTTGTGGGTTTTCCATGCACGGGTTTGTTTGCTCCAGCGGGGCTGTGGTGTTGTGCTGGTTGTTGACCCTGGCCTCAGTGGGGTTGGCGGATGATCCGCCGTTGAATGCGGCTCGCGGGGTGGATCGCATCCGGATCTCGACGGGGGGGATGGGGCTGTACCGTCCGGAGGGGTGGGGCGTGCTGAAGGTCGGGCTGACGAACCTTCAGGATCGCGAGGTCGAGCTGGTCACGTCGACACACTTCGTGGGTCATGACTCGCTGCAATATGGTCGGCGGCTGTGGATGCCGCCGATGTCTCGAACCTCGGTCTGGCATCCGGTGCGAATGCCCGTACTGGAAGCGGACAACCAGAAGTTTTTCGAGTCGCAGACCCTCGTCTACAGCACCGAGGGCGGGACCGAGACCCTCGCGACCGATGAAGTCGGGGCCCAGAAGTTTGACCATTCATTTCGTGTCGCCCACGACATTCCGGTGACGGCCTTTATCTCGCAACCCGAGCCGGAACCGGCCGACGATCGAATTTGGGCCACGACCACCGACTTCATTCTGACGGCCCGTTATGACCGCAATCTCTTTTTGAACTGGGTGGCCTTTACCGATCCGCAATTGCCCGCCGAAGAGGTGCTACTCGATGTGTTGGACCACTTGATCGTGGCCGATGATCGACTCGTCAATGATCAAGCCGGAGCAGCTGCGGTTCGTCGCTGGGTGGCCGGTGGCGGAAACCTCTGGATCGTCGGGGACCAGGTCTCTCCCGAGCTGATCTCCGTGCTGCTGGGGGATGAGGCGTCCCTGACCGTGGTCGATCGCGTGGGGCTGACGCATGTCGATGTCGTGCGTCCCAATAATCTGAGACAGGAGGCAGCCTTCTCTCGAGACCTCGATCGACCGGCAGAGCATGTCCGGGTGCTGCATGAGAACGTTGAAGTGGCCTACGAAGTGAATGGCTGGCCCGCAGCCGTCTGGAAGAAGTATGGCCAGGGGCAGATTCTGGTGACGTTGCTCAGCGGAGACGGGTGGGTTCGCGATCGGTTTCAGACCGCCAGCGATGGGTCCAGTTCTCGTCGAAGCATTTCCGGAGAGGATCCGATCTACCAGACCAACTTTCTCCCTTGCGACCCGCTGGTCGAACTCAGCACGCGGTTCTTTGTTCCTCGAGCGTTGCCACTGATTCCCACCGCTGTTGCCGAAGAGCAGGTTCAGCAATTGATCGGATATCGCATTCCGGGACGCGCGACGATCGTGGGAGTGCTGCTGGCCTTTACGGCGTTATTGCCGCTGCTGGCCAGTCGCTTCTCGAAACAAGGGAGCCTGGAAAAGCTCGGTCTGGCAGTACCACTGGTGGCTGTGCTGGTGTCGGGCGGTCTGTTGTTCCTAGGGATGAAGGGCCGCGCGGATGTCCCGGCGACCACGGCCATAGTGCAATTCGTGCAAGCGGTCCCCGGCACTGATGAGATCTGGACCACCGGGCAGGCTGGACAGTTCAGCTCGACGGGTGAACCGATGAAGCTCGCGGGCTCCGGTGGCGGATGGATGGTCCCAGCTTCTGCGGGGGCACAAGGTGGGAATCAGCGGATCATCTGGTCCGACCTTGATGAGTGGGCGTGGGAAGGACTGCCGGAGATTCCGGGGCTGCGAACCGTCGCGTTCCATGCCTCGGGGCGATCGGGACAGTCGGTCACAGCTTCGGCGATTCCCGATGCTCAGGGGCTGACGGGGCGGATCACGTTGCCACCGAATCTGGAACCGACCGACGCGATCATCGACACCGGCGTGGGCCGTCTGGGCGTCGAAATCGCTGCGGATGGTTCTTTTGTTGCGAACCAGGTCTTGGGGGCTACGCAGTACCTTTCGGCGGATGTCCTCTCCGATCAACAGCAGCAGCGTCAGTCGATCCTCTCGCAGATTTTGAAACGAGACATCGAGAAAGCGCATTCTTCGCAAGCCACGCTCATCGTCTGGACCCGTCCTTGGGCCGCCGGACTCTCGACGGTCGAAGCCGATACGGTCGGATCAGCCCTCGTCACCATGCCGCTCTACTATGGGCGACCTGCGGCGGGGACTCTGGTCCACATCCCTTCGCCACTGCTGCCCCTGCATGAGGTCATTGGTCCGGATGGAGAAAGCCCGAACGGACTCTTCAATGTGCGGAAGGGAGAATGGATCGAGCGGACCGGAGCCACATCGACGTGGTTCGGGTTCGACCTTCCGAAGGCGCTACTGCCGCTCGAGATCGAGTCCGCCGAGGTCACGTTCAAGGTCCGGGGACCGGTCGGGAAGCTCGTCTTGTCGACCTTCGAGGAGGGCCGTGTCGCGGTTCGAAAAACGTGGGACGCTCCGGTCGGTACTTTGCAGCACACACTGACCACTGCCGACCACTTGGCATTGGATCCGCAGGGCCGCTTCCTGATGAAGATCCAAGCGGGATTGGAGGAGCCAGAGGTCGACCCGAAGCTCAACAAACCCAAGGATCGTGAGCCACGGCCGGACCCATCGAACGGTGGCAAAAAGAAAGACAAGCCGCTGGCGAACCCCAAGAGCTACTGGCAATTCGAAGAGGTCTCGGTGCAGTTGAAAGCCCGTGTCCCCGCCCCGCCCGCTCCTTCCCCCGCCCAAGCTTCCCAGTAGTCCCGCTCACACACCACTCTGCCCGACACACCCGTTGCCACACCTCTGAGGATTGACCTCCATGACTGCCGAACCCGTGGTTGACATCCGGAACTTGACCAAGAAATACGGAGAGTTCACCGCGCTGAATGATTTGACCCTGCAAATCCCGGCGGGGCATGTCCTGGGTCTGATCGGGCCGAACGGAGCCGGGAAGACGACGGCCATCAAGATCATTGTGGGGCTGCTCCGACCGACGAGCGGAACCGCGAAGATCGCCGGGGCCGACTGCGTTGAGCAGGCCCGCGAGATCAAGAAGCTGGTCGGCTACATGCCCGACAAATTCGGGTCGTACGACAACATGCGAGTCCATGAGTACCTCGATTTTTTTGGAGCCGCCTTTGGCATCCCGCGCCGCAAGCGGATCGAGCGAATCGACGAGGTGATGGAAATCTCCGGCGTCTCCTACATGAAGGATAAATTCGTCGATAGCCTGAGCCACGGGATGGCCCAGCGCGTCGGGATCGCCCGCACGCTGCTGCATGACCCGCGCGTCATGATCCTCGACGAACCGGCCAATGGCCTCGATCCGCAGGCCCGCATCGAGATGCGCGAGTTGCTGCTGAAGCTCGCCGGGATGGGGAAGACCTTGCTGGTCACCAGTCACATCCTGCCCGAGCTGGCCCGCATCTGTAACACGATTGCGATTATGACACACGGGACACTGCGGGCCTTTGGAACGGTCGAAGAAATCGGGCAGCAGGTCTCGCAGAGGAGAACTCTCGAAGTTCAACTCCTGCGAGCGGACGATGTTTCGAAGGCTGCGGCAATCGTTCGCAAAGCCATCGAAGCGGACGCCGAGGTCACCGAAGCTCCCGCCGAAGCGGTTGTCCGCCTTCGCACAGCCATCCCCGAAGCTCAGCTCGGCGAACTCCTCGGCGATCTGGTCCGCGCGGGGCTTCCGGTGACTCAGTTCCGTGAGTTGCAGACCGACCTCGAAGAGGCCTTCATGACGTTCGCCAATGCGAACCCGACCAAGGGCCCCACACCGACGGCCACTCTCCAGGGAGCTGCCATCCATGGCTAATCCCATTACTCAGCGTGAGTTGATCGGCACCCTTCGCGAACGCCGGACCGTGATCGGGCTATGCGTGTTGTCGCTGGTCTTCACACTCATGGTGGCGATTCGCTGGCCGACCGAACCGCGGATGGCCCTCTCGGGGAGCCGCTCGCAGGAGGTCTTCCGGCTGTTCGTGCTGGGGCTTCTCGGTTCGCTGCATCTGCTCCTGCCGGTCTTCCCGGCGACGAGCTTGGTCCGCGAAAAGATGCGCGGCACATTGGGACTCCTGCTTAATACCCCGCTGGGTCCATGGCACATCTACAGCGGGAAGTTGATCGCTTCACTGGCGATGGCGGTGCTGATCCTCTTCGTGAGTCTTCCCGCAGCCGCAGCCTGTTTCGCGCTGGGTGGGATTCCGCTCTGGAGTGGACTCGGTGGGTGTTATCTGTTGCTGTTTCTGACGGCGATGGAGCTGTGCTCCATCGCGCTGCTGGTGAGCAGTTATGCCTCGTCCTCGGATGGAGCGATTCGCGGGACGTATGGCGTGATCCTTGGGGTGAGCCTGATTAGTGTCGTCCCCTATTCTCTGTTTATCGGAATGGGCGGCCCGATCGAGAGTTATTCGGAATGGTTACGGTGTCTCTCGCCGCTGAGCGCGGTCTCGGCGCTGTTCGGTGCGGGGGATGTCGGAACACATGGCGTAAGCGGGGCTGGCAATGTCCCGGTGCGATTTATGGGGTTGTCTCTGCTGATCTCGGCGGGATGCGGTCTGTGGACGATGAGCCGCCTCAATCACCGGATCTTCGATAAATCACGCAGTGCTGGAACGGTCGCCGATGACCAGAGTTGGCAAGTGCGACTGGTGCGGCGATTGATGTTCATTGTTGACCCCACTCGCCGGTCGCGCGCGATGGGGCCGCTGGTCAATCCGGTGATGATGAAGGAGTTTCGCTGCCGCAAGTTCGGTCGGTTGCATTGGCTTTTGCGGCTGGTCTCGGTGTGTGCCTTGCTGGCTCTGGCCCTCTCGATTCTGACGGCGACACGCACGATCGCCTGGGACGTATCCACGATCGGCGGGATCCTGGTGGTGTTGCAGGTCGCCTTGCTGGTGCTGATTACGCCCAGCCTGGCCGCTGGGCTCGTGACGACCGAACGCGAGACGGGCGGTTGGGTGTTGCTGCAAATGACCCCGATGTCGATCCTTCGCATTCTGTGGGGCAAACTGCTGTCGGTCATCCTGACGCTGGCGTTGGTCCTCTGTGCGACGCTTCCCGGGTACATCGTGATCGTGTGGATTCAGCCCGAGCAGCGCGGCGAGATCGAGCGCGTCGTCTGGTGCCTGCTGGCAACGGCCGGGTTTGCGACCGTGACGAGTGCCGCGATCGGGAGTTTCTTTCGCACGACCGCCGTGGCCACTGCGGCGGCGTATGCCTTCCTGATCGCGATCTGCACCTTGCCACTGCTGGTGTGGGTCGGACGCGATGCTCCCTTTGGGCATAACACCGTCGAGACCGCGCTCATCGTCAATCCGATCGCAGCCGCTCTCTCGGTGATTCGGTTCCCCGGATTCCGCGATTACAACCTGATCCCCGCTCACTGGTGGGTGATGGGGATTCTGTCCACTGTCAGTCTGGTCGCGCTCTATGTGCAGACCAAACGTCTCTCCCGTCCGCAATAAGGTCAGACTGTGTCGCGAACGTTCTTGAGTCGATCAATCGCCGGGCTGGTCCTGCTCTGCGGGCTGTGCTGCGGAGCGGCCTTTGTGGCGGCCGATGATCTGATGCAGCCCTATTTCTACCTGAATGCCTTTCCGGTCATCCCGAAGTCCGATGGCAAATGGTCCCTCGATCCACGGTTGATCCCGCTCTGGCGGAAGGCTCTGCGGCATGATGAAAATGAGCTGCATCGCAAGATCGCGCACGACATCATCTATGCAAACAAGCAGGGACATGTGGGGATCGAGGCGACCCGTCCGGAGCTGCTCTTGATTCTCGCCGAGACCAAGACTCACCCAGCAACCCGCTTTGCGGTGGCGCGGGCACTCGTGGCGCTTGAGACCCGTGACGCCTCAGCCGCGCTGCTGGCCGCAGCCCAGTCCGATAGCGACCTGCGGCAGTTCGTGGAGCCGGTCCTCGCCCAGTGGCGGTTCGCTCCCGCGACCGAGGTCTGGCGGCAACGTCTGGCAGCTTCGAACACCCCTCGCCGCGATCTCGTACTCGCAGCCCAGGCGGTCG
>JAYSVZ010000156.1:0-2425 GCA_043718305.1 Planctomycetota bacterium
TTCCGTTAGCCTTCGAGGCACTATCCGCTGATTCCTTGGCGCGGACTTCAGCTTCGCCCGCGTCCTTCACATAGATGAACGTCGTGATCATAAACAGCAACGTCAGCATCACGAAGATGGCGAACCAATAGTGCAAGGCACCGGGCTTCGTCGAGGGGGCGGCCATGGGTTTACGCCTTTGGGAAGTGGTCGAAGTCGAGACGGGGGCAGTGCGGACTACGGAATTCCGTAGCGCAATCCGTTCGCGCTCGGGACCATATCCTCTGTTTCGGGACGCCATCGAGCCGGCTGCACTGGAAATCGGTTCGCTGGTACGACTGGAGAGGCGTGCATCGCCCGCACGAGCGGTAGAATCGTCGTATCGAGAACTCGGACGACGCAAACCTTGCCGATCATTCAGTCTACGCAGCCCCGCCCGAGTGTCAAGAGGATTCTTGAACGCGGGCGAAACAGGAGTGCATGTCAGCTTTTGCATCTCGGCGTATCGCCGCTGAAACGTCAATCGGAGAAGTCGGCGGGCCCACAGCAACAGATTTTCATAGAAGGGGCACCCCAAGTCTGCCCTCATTCGGAGGTGTGGCTCCGCTGACAGTGCCACCTCGCCGAGTTGGTTCGGAAAACCGGGAGCTCGCACGTTCAAACCCCCGCTTCGCGACATCCACTCAATCGTCCCGATCTCGCCAAAATCATTGCTCTCCTGTTGCGGTCCATTCCGATGTGAAATAAACTGACATGGATGCGTTCGATGTCTGTCCAAGGAGCAGCTCCATGAATCCCAACATTCGCTGTTCCGGTCCGTGGGACTGGGGGCTGGGCTCGCGGCGCGGGTTTCTGCGGACGGGGTTGGCGGGGTTTGCCAGCTTGAGCCTGCCGGGGATTTTGCGGCTGCAGGCTCAGGCCGCCGATGCGAACGCCCAGCGTGAGAAGACCGCCGTGATCATGGTTTGGAAGCCGGGCGGCTGTTCGCATCTCGATACCTATGATCCGAAGCCGAAAATGGCGGCTGAGTATCGCGGGCCGTTTTCGGTGATCGATACGAAGGTGCCGGGCCTGCAATTCACAGAACTGCTTCCGAAACAGGCCGCCATCGCTGACAAGTTCGTGGTGCTGCGGTCGATGTATCAAAAGGCGGGCGGCCATCCCGCAGGATCGATGCAACTTCTCTCCGGCGACCCCGACACGCGCGACAAGCCGAAGCCGAAGCTGCCCGACTGGATGACGGTCGCGAACTACATGCGTTCGCTGGAAGGGCCGCGTCAGTGTCCGCTCCCGTCGTACGTGGGGATCAACCCGCCACTGGAGTACAACGGCCCGGCCTATCTGGGCGAGGCGTACTCGCCGTTCACCGTCTCGGGCGATCCCAATCAGCCGAACTTCACGGTGCCGAACATTGGTCTGTCGAACCTGGGGGAGGTCACTCGACTCAGCAAGCGGTCGACGCTGCGGCAGAACCTCGACACGCTGGAGCGGACGTTTGACCAGCAGCGGGAGTTGGCGGCCCTCGACGAGTTCGAGACGCAGGCGATGACGCTGCTGACCAACCCGCAGACCAAGGAGGCGTTCGACCTGACCAAGGAGGATGACCGCACCCGCGACAAGTATGGCCGCAATGCCTGGGGCCAACAGTTGCTCCTCGCGCGCCGTCTGATCGAGGCGGGGGTCGACGTGCTGACGACGAGCCTTAACGGCCCGCTTTGTGGACGGACCCACAACTGGGATGACCACGCCGTCAACGTCCACGTCTTCGAGGCGATGAAGTTCCGGGCAGCTGCGTATGACCAAGCGGTGTCGGCGCTGATCGAGGACATTTACGACCGGGGCCTCGACAAGCGAGTGCTGGTCGTCGTGACCGGCGAGTTCGGGCGCACACCAAAGATCGAGCATTCCCCGAGCACCGGAGCCGGTGATGCCAGCGGGCCTCCGGGAACAGTCCAGCCGGGCCGCGACCACTGGCCGCGCGCCTTCTCCAACATCTGGGCGGGCGGCGGGATCACGCCGGGTCGCGTCCTGGGAGCGACCGACCCGCGCGGGGAAGACGTGATCGAACACCACGCCGGACCGGGCGACTTCCTGGCCACGATTTATCATCACCTGGGAATCGACCACGGCACGGCGATCAAAGATTTCACCGGTCGCCCGACTCCCATCGTCGACCAGGGACAGCCGATTCCGGGACTGATCGGGTGACATTCCACCCGCACAGTGCCACTTCTATGAAAATCTGTGGCCCGCCAAGCGAGAATCTTTCGACTTGGTGGTGAACTCCTCGGGGATCCCAATCTTCCATCCGAGCGTCGGCTCCGGCCCGTGAGGGGCGGGGCGTAGCCCACGGCTGGCCAGTTTGTCACAATGAATATCGACAGACATGCCTCCCCGCGTAAGCACGCAGGGCATGCCATCAAGACCTTCCGAGGAGTTGGTCGCT
>JAYSVZ010000157.1:0-7026 GCA_043718305.1 Planctomycetota bacterium
CTGGACAGCCACGGTCGCATCCCCAGAAGCCGCCAGGAAGAGCTGCAACACTGGGTCTTTGGCGAGGGGTTCCCCTCGGATATTCAGACGATCGAGGGAACCCGCGTGGTCCTGCTGGGACCGGCGTCATCTGTCAGAACATGGAACTCGGCCCGGCGGTTTAGTTCGTTGCCAGCGGAGCTGAGTGAAGTCCGGGGACTTTCTAAAGTGGAAGTCGACGAGTGGATGCATCGGGTTTTGACTCTCGGTCAGAGGCCCTCGCCAGGCTGAATGGCAAGTCCTTCCGTGGCGTCAATCGGCAATAATTACACTCCCGAGGGTCTCGGAGCAAAACTCGTCTTTCCGAGAAAGGTGAGTTCGTGCGACACTTCACCTGCTGGCGTTCAGGGCTGCCGTTGTACACGGTGATCCGCTCTGGAGCCTGCTGCGAAGGGATTCGCTTCCGATGTCTCATGGTCCCCTGTCAAGAACGAACCACGTGGCCACTCTTTTAGTGGCCTGGGCAGGGGTGTTGTCATTACTGGCGGGCTGCGCGGGGATGCCTCTCGCCCGCCGAGCCACGGAAAGTGTCGATACGCGGCTCGTTCAGGACTATCAAGGTCCGACGGAACGCGCTGTGAGTCGAAGGCGCTGGTCGATCCGCAAGTCGGTCGCCTGCGACGAAGGGGGCCAGCCGCTGGCCGGTCTGAGCGAGTATGAAGCAGCCGAATCGTTGTACGAAGCGGGCCGTTACAGTGAATCGGAAAAAGCGTTCACAAACCTCGCCAAGTCCCGCCGCAGTTCCTACGAAACGTTCAATCAGAAGATGGAACGCTTCTGGGGTGTCCACTCCGAAGCAGCGTATGACACTTACACGACCTTCGGCGACCCGATCGAAGAGGATGCCCTCTTCATGAAGGCCGAGTCTCAGTTTGCCCAGAAGCGTTACGCGGCGACCCAGGGCTCCTTGGGGGACTTGATCACGCGCTACCCGTCCACGCGGCACCTCGACAAGGTTTCACAGCGACACTTCCAGATCGCCCGTGAATGGCTCGGGTTCTCGGCGGAGATCGAGGAGTCCGGCGATGTGCAACAAGCCTCGAACGAGGAGGGGCCAGCTGCAGCTCGCGACTTCCAGAACGTCGACCCGTTCTATGTCCCCGTCCTGCCGAACCTGACCGATCGAAGTCGCCCCGTGTTTGATGCGCGGGGCCGAGCTTTGGAAGCCCTCCGCACGATCTGGTTGCACGACCCGACCGGACCGCTGGCGGATGATGCGCTGATGCTTTCGGCGAGTTTTCATCTGCGAACCCAGGACTTCGAAGAAGCTGCCCGGCTCTACAAGATGCTCCGCGATCAGTACCCGGACAGCCCGCACTTCCGCGATGCATTCCTGCTGGGGTCACATGTGACCTTGGCGAGTTACCAGGGATCGAATTACGACGACACGAGTCTGGGCGAGGCGATTAACCTGAAGGAATCAGCCCTGCGGATTTTCCCGGACCTCACCGAAGAAGAGCGGAACCGGCTCGGCTCGGAACTCGATCTGATGTACGACGCCGAGGTGGCCCGCATCTGGGACCGGGTCGAATTCTTTCAGGCCAAAGAGGCCCCCCAATCGGTTGCCGTCTACTGCAAGATGCTCATCAACCGCTTCCCGGACTCGGTCTACGCGGGCCGCGCGCGAAAGATGCTCGAACAGCAATCGCGCCACCGAGCTTGGTTCCTGAGACAACGCGAAGAAGCCTCCCAAGTCCAGGCCGCAGAGTCTGAAGCCAAATCCAAGGCGCCGGGATTCTTCCCCGGCTTCCGTTGGCCGAGTCGCGAAGTCCCGCCCACTGAGTCCAAGGCCCCCGCCGACGAAGGCGAAACTCCCGCCGAAACGCCCGGTCAAGCCACCCTCGATTGAGGCTCCTGACACCCCGTGAAGCCGCAGCACTCCCCCGCTGATCCACTTGCCCGCCGAGCGTTTTTGGAACGCCTGGTAGCCGGGCTATCGGGCTGCGCGGTGCTATCGTTGGCGGGTTGTGGATACACCGTGGGAGCGCCGTACGCGACGGATATCCGGACGGTCCATGTGCCGACCTTTGTGTGCGACGACTTCCGCCGCGGGTTTGAGTTACAACTCACCGAAGCGGTCCACAAACAGATTCAGATGCGGACATCATACCGGCTCGCCAAAGAGCCGGGGGCCGATACCCGTCTGACGGGGCGCATCGTGAGCATCGATAAGCGCGTGCCGAACCAGAACAAACATGACGACCCTCGCGAATTAGAGTTGTCGATCGCGATGGAGGTCAAATGGGAAGACCTTCGCACTGGACAGGTGATTCACCAGCAAACAATCCCGATGGCGGGCGATGTGGCACACTTGGTCGGAAGCACCAGCTTCGCCCCCGAGGCGGGCCAATCGCTGGCCACGGCCACGCATGAGACGGTCCAACAAATGGCCCGGCAGATTGTCGGTATGATGGAAATTCCCTGGTAGTGGCGGCGGCCCTACCGCAAAACCTGTCATCCGTGGTGCCGAAGGACACTCCTGCTAGACTGAACGACTCTAGTTGCGGCTCACGAATCTGGCTGAACAGAGTCATTCCCAGCGAAGGGCCACCCGCCGATGCCAGTTGATGCCAAGCCGCTCTTCCGCCCCGATGCTCTGCGTCCGCATTTGCGAGACTACCATTGGCCGGACCATTTGCCGCTGATTCGCGACACACTCACTCGGTGGGCGGGGCTCGTCATGGGCCGCGCGGCGGAGAAGCTGAACGAGCAGGAACTCCTCGCCGACTTTTTAACCGACATCTTCGGGACCGTTCTGGGTTACTCCCGCCCCGTCGACAACCCGGACCGCTACACGTTCACGCGAGAACTTGAAGTCTTCGGCAAGTTCGCCGATGCCGCCCTCGGCGTCTTCCTCCCCACGGGTCAGCAGTACGCTGTTGCGATTGAGGGAAAAGGCCCGCTCGATCCGTTGGATCGTCCGTTCGCGGGTCGTAAGAAGTCGGCAGTTGACCAAGGCTACGGCTATGCGATCAACCTGCCCTGCGACTGGATCATCGTCACTTCGATGCGGCAGACGCGGCTCTACTACAAGGGAGCCGACCAGTACACCTACGAGCGGTTCGACACCGCCAAGCTGGCGACCGACGATTCGCTGCTTAAGCGGTTTCTGTTCCTGCTCGGAGCTGAACGGGTCACGCCCGAGGTCGGCCCGAATCACCTGCACGCGCTGCTAACCTCGTCCGAAAAGGTCGGCAAGGAACTGACCAAGGAGTTCTACTTCCGTTATGCCGAAATGCGGCAGAACGCCTTCGACCATCTCTGCCGCGAGAACCCCAGTGTCGCCAAAGGCGAACTCCTGTCGGCCACGCAGAAGCTGCTCGACCGGATTCTGTTCTGCGCCTTCTGTGAGGACCGGGGGCTGCTGCCCGCTGACACGATTCGACAGGCGTACGAGCATCGCGATCCATACCATCCCAAACCGATCTGGGACAACTTTCGGGGCCTGTTTCGGGCCATCGACAAGGGGAACACCGGCCTCAACATCCCCGCCTACAACGGCGGGCTCTTCGCGGAAGACTTCCAGCTCGACTCCCTTTCACTGACCGATGAAGTCTGCGGTCACTTCCGCGAACTGGGCGAGTACGACTATCGCTCGGCCAGCCATGTCTCTCCCGAGGACGAGACGGCGGGCCAACTGGTCGATGTCGATATCTTGGGCCACATCTTCGAGCAGTCGATCACCGATCTCGAACGATTGCGGAACGAACTCGAAGGCAAAGTCGAACCGCTCGCCAAGGACAAGCTCAAAACCCGCCGCAAGAAAGAGGGGGCCTTCTACACCCCGGCATTCATCACTCGCTACATCGTCGAGCAGGCTCTCGGCAGCGTCCTCCGCGATCGCTTCGAGCAATTCCGCGCTGCAGCTCACCAATCCGCCAAGGCCACTGCCAAAACAGCCCTCGCCGACCCCACGGTCTATGACCTCGCCAAACTCAAGGAGACCGCCAAGAAGGCGCTGATCGCTTTTTGGGAAGGGTGGCAGGACGAACTCAAAACGATCCGCATCCTCGACCCCGCGTGCGGCAGCGGGGCGTTCCTGATCGAAGCGTTCGACCAATTACACAAAGTCTATGACGAGACCAACGACCGCCTCCAAGAGCTGCGCGGCTCGCGGTCGCTGTTCGATCCCGACGCGCGCATCTTGCAGCACAACTTGTACGGCGTCGACCTGAATGCTGAGGCGATTGAGATCTGCCGGCTAAGTCTGTGGATCAAAACCGCCGCGCGGGGCAAGCAGCTGACCAGCCTGGACCACACGATCCGTGTGGGAAACAGCGTGGTCAGCGACCCGGCGGTTCACCCCCGCGCGTTCGACTGGCAAGCCGCGTTCCCGGAAGTCTTCGCCAACGGCGGGTTCGATGTGGTGGTCGGCAATCCGCCGTATGTGCGGCAGGAATGGCTCGGGCCGATCAAGCCGTATCTGCAAGCGAACTACCGGTCGTTCCACGGGATGGCCGACCTGTATGTCTACTTCTACGAACTCGGCTGCAACGTGCTGCGTCCCGGCGGGCGGCTGTCGTATGTGGTGACGAACAAATGGATGAAAGCGGGCTACGGCGAGCCACTGCGACGATTCTTCGCGGAATCGGCGTGGACCGAATCAGTCGTCGACTTCGGTCACGCCAAGCAAATCTTCGAGGACGCCGACGTGTTCCCGTCGATCATCGTCGTGCGCAAACCGAACAAGGAACCGAAGCCGCAAACCGTACGCGTGTGTGCGATTCCCCGCGAGACACTGCGGGTGGATGACCTCAGTCAGCAGATTGCCGATGAGGGGTTTGATATTGAGGCTTCGCAGCTTGGCATTGAGGGATGGCAAATCGACCCCATTGGTACACAAAGACTCTTTGCGAAAATATCAAACACCGGAGTTTCGCTATCGGCCTTTGCTCGTTGTAAGCCCCTTACTGGAATCAAGACTGGCTTCAATGAGGCGTACCTCATTGATAGGAACTCCAGGAATAAATTAGTAAGCGATGACCCAAAATGCGAAGGCTTGATTCGTCCTTTTGCTCGCGGATCAGATATCGGACGTTGGAAGATTGAATCTGATGAGTACTTGATGATTGCGATGAAGTCGAGCAACGACTTCGCTTGGCCTTGGAGTGAGTTCGGAGCAGAGGAAGCTGAGCGGATTTTTTCGCTTACCTTTCCATCCCTTCATTCGCACTTTAAGTTCCACGAGAAAGCACTTCGTGGCCGCCAAGACCAAGGGAGGTTTTGGTGGGAACTCCGTTCGTGCGCATACTGGTCTCGATTCGAGTCAAAGAAAATCTTCTATCAATTGATTCAGTTTCACCCATGCTACGCTTTCGACGACAACGGCGGATTGGGAAACAACAAAACCGCGTTCATTGAATGCTCTGATCACTATCTCTTAGCCGTTTTGAATTCACCGCTAATCTGGTGGTACAACTGGCGTTTCCTTCCACACATGAAAGACGAAGCTCTTGCACCGAATCCAACAGTGCTAGAGTCTATTCCTATAGCTACGCCGAGTGCTAAGACACGCAAAATGACTGATCTGAAGGCTAAACGGTTGATTGAGATCACTGAATCCCAACAGTCAACCTGCCGCACCCTGCTCGATTGGTTCAAGGTCGAATACGGGATCGAGAAGCCGAGTCAGAAGTTGCAGAATCTAATCGCGCTCGACTCGGACGCTCTCGTCGCCGAGATCAAGAAGCTGCGGGGGAAGGCGAACCCGCTGAGTGCAGCCGCCCTCAAGGCATTGCGGGAGGAAGACGCCCGCGCGCTGGCCCCCGCCCGTCTGCTGGCCGCTGAGGCGCTGACGCTGGAACACGAGCTGAGCGACCTTGTGAATGCGGCCTATCGGTTAACGCCCGCTGAGATCGAACTGATGTGGGACACGGCTCCGCCGCGCATGCCAATTGGTCGACCACCGAGTGCGCGGTGAGCGACGGGTGGCAGGGTCAGGAGGCTTTGCGGATGGCCCTGATGGGGAGCCACGGTGACTCACTTTACATCACTCGTTCCGGGCCTTGCGCAAAGCCTTCAGACCCGGCCACCCTCGCGTGCAAACCGACCATCGCACTTGCCGACCGAAACCAGCCGGAGCTTGGTCACGAGTTTTCAATGGGCCGGTGGTTCTCGGCTGCCCTTCGCCAAAGCTTCCGTGATCACGGGCCGGGACGTTACATTACAGATGTCATGATCACCTGGGTCTGGTCGGCGACTTCGAAGTTCAGACCCGTGCTTCCAGGGACTCCCGATGACTACGTTACCCGAGCCTGATCCCTCTTCTCTCGATCATACGTATGTATTGCCTTCCGGGGCGCTGAGGAATGTCCCGGCGGAAGAGAGTTCGTCGCGAGCTGGGCAAATGTTCGGCGAGTTCAAGCTCGTCCGGCGACTCGGTCTGGGAGGGATGGCCGAGGTCTGGCTCGCTGAGCAGTCGAAGCCAAAGCGGCAGGTGGCCCTTAAGTTCATGCATCCGGAGCTGATGAACGATCCGCTCTACGTCAAACGCTTCGAGCGCGAAGCCGACGCCGCCGCTGGACTCTCGCACTCCAACATCGTGCAGGTCTACTCCACCGGGACCATCGAGAACCAGCACTACATCGTCCAGGAGTTTGTTGAAGGACAAACTCTCCGCGACTACCTCCAGAAATTGGCGGCACAGAACAAGCGAATCTCAATCAACGCGGGGCTTCAGATTTTACGGCAAACCGCCTCGGCCCTGAAAGCGGCTGCAGAAAAGGGAATCGTTCATCGGGACATTAAGCCCGAGAATATCATGCTCACCGAAAAGGGAGTGGTGAAGGTCGCTGATTTCGGGTTGGCTCAGATCGAACAAGGCGGCGAGAAGCAGCGGCTGACGCAAGTCGATACGACGATGGGGACCCCGCTTTACATGAGTCCCGAACAGATTCGGGCGGAGAAGCTCGACCAGCGATCGGACCTCTATTCATTCGGGGTGATGGCCTATCACATGTTCAGCGGATCGCCGCCGTTTCGCGGCGA
>JAYSVZ010000158.1:0-7012 GCA_043718305.1 Planctomycetota bacterium
GCTGCCATCGCCGTATCACGCAGCAGTCCGAGAACCCGACTGGCGAGCGTGCAGAGACTCACAATCCGCAGCCCGCCGAGAAGGCTGCGATTTGAGGACGGGTCGGGCTGATAGGGTTCAGACAAGGATGTTGAGGTGAGGTGGGAATGGAGGGTCGTTGATCGCGCTGCTCTGCACACGATTCCAGATTGCGTGCCATGCGAGGATTGATCTGTACCCCGAAGGGCCGAAGGGGTTGCAGAGGATAGCCCGGGATCGCGACCAGCGGGAGCGAACCCCGGGATTCAGCCCTACGAGCAGCCCTTCCCGCCCTTCCCTGTAGGGGTCAAAAGTTCGATTGTGGCCAGTGGCTTCCTCCTGAACTGAATCCGGAAAACCGATGACTCAAAAAAATGTCAGCCGCGGGCGATCTTGCCGATCATATTGTTTTACTTTTCGCCGGACCATTGCATGGCGTTCGAGGGATCGGGACACTGGAAGATTCCCGTCGCCATTGGCGGGGTTCTTCCTTTGTCGAAGCGTGGCCTGCCAGTGAACGACACCCCCTCTCCTCTGGATGAGTCCGCACGGCGGGCTTCCACGCCGAGCTTGCTGGTCGTCTTCCTGGTCGTCTTCATCGATCTGCTGGGGTTCGGGGTCGTCATCCCCGTCCTCCCCCGGTACGGTCATTACTTCGCGGCTTCTCAGCTGACGCTGATCTTGTTGATGGCGTCATTCTCGGCGATGCAGTTTCTGTTTGCTCCGCTCTGGGGGCAGGTCTCCGATCGGATCGGTCGGCGGCCAGTGCTGCTCGTGGGGCTGCTCGGGTCGACATTCTTTTATGGTCTGTTCGGCTATGCGATCTCGCTGGGGGCGGAGGGCACGCTGTTCGGGATGAAGGCGATCGGATGGATGCTGATTGCCCGGACGGGAGCGGGGATCGCCGGAGCCACCATCGCCACAGCTCAAGCCTACATTGCCGACTGCACGGGGGCTGCGCATCGTGGACGGGGGATGGCTCTCATCGGGGCGGCGTTCGGTCTGGGGTTCACGTTTGGGCCGCTGCTGGCGGCGGCCTTTTCGAGTGGGGACAAGAGTGCTGCACCGAATCCGATGGTGGGGTATGCGGCCTCGATTTTGTCGGGGATGGCTTTGCTCCTGGCCGTCTTCACCCTCAAAGAATCGCTCAACGCCGACTCGAAACCGGCTCGGCGGCGGTTCCTCGACCCGCATGCCTTGGCAGCCTGCTGGAATCACCCACTACGATTTCGAGTGTTGGTGGCGATCTTCTTGTCGACGTTCGCGTTTTCCCAGTTCGAGACGACACTGGCCCTTGTGACCAGCGCGCTTGGAATGGCCGAGCGGGGGAATTTTCTGGTGTTCGCCTATCTGGGGTTCACCTTAATGCTCTGCCAGGGATTCCTGGTCCGGCGACTTCTCCCGCGCATGGGTGAACGGCGGATGGCGATCACCGGCGGGGTCTTGCTGATTCTCGGTCTAGGACTGGTCGGGTGGATCGGGCAGCACTACATCGGCGCGATGCCTGGTGCCGAAGCTGCGACGGTCGTCGAAGCAGGCGAGGCAATCATTAGCAACCCCGGTGTCCGGATGCTGTTCTTGGTATTGCCAATCAGTATCATGGGGTTCTCGGCAATCTCCCCGTCACTGCAATCGATGTTGTCTCTGGCGACCAACGACTCGGATCAAGGCGAGATTCTCGGCGTGGGACAGGGGCTCTCGGCCCTCGCCCGGATCGCTGGCTCGGCGGTCGGCTTGATGCTCTGCAAGCCGGAACATATCTATTGGCCGCACATTTCGGCGGCGCTGGTCATGGTCCTGGCGCTGACAGCCTTGGCGGGGATTCCCAAGGGGGGCAGCGGGAACCCGTCCGACGCATGACCCCAGCTCCGCTCAGCCCGTTCCGCGTGTGACGCTGGATGCCGATTGCGATTCGTGAGCGGAGCTGACCGCACGCACATTGCCATCAGGGGCCGTTTGGGGGCTGCGGTCACGGTCAGTTGTGTGAAACAGTTGTGTAAAAGCTCTCGCACGGCAGGCAAACCGGAATGGTTTGCAGTGCAAAGTGCGTGGGGACTCCCGATCCATATTGACCTCTTCCCGGATCGTCGCCTACTGTCCCGCCCTCCTCTCCCTGGCGCGGTCGGTGCAATCTCTTGCACTGGCTTCGGCAGCCCCTCCCCCCATCTCGCCTTTCCTTGATGAACTCCCATCGAGCCGGAGTGCGACTGTTCATCCAGCGGACCAGTTTGGTTCTGTTGCTGGTGGGGGCTGGCTGCCTATCGGGGTGTACTTCGGGGGCTGTGCTGGCTCGGAATATGCCCGCTCAGTGGCAGGCCGTGGCCGTCTCGAATGCTCAGACGGTTGATCTGACCAAGCTGGCCAGTCCGACCTCGCCGATGGACTTAATCGTTCACGGGGATGTGCTCAAGATCGACATCTCCTCGGGCTTTGGGAAGCAGGACAACTCGTCGCTGACCAGTCGCGTGGAGGAGAACGGGCAAGCGGTGTTGCCGTACATCGGCCCGGTCCAGGTTGCGGGGCTCAAACTCGTGGAAGCAGAACAGATCATTCGGCAGACCGCGATCGAACGCGAACTCTTTCTCGACCCGTCGATCACGGTCACGATGTCATCGCCGAAGGTCAACCGCGTCACGGTTCTGGGAGCGGTCAATAAACAAGGCCCCGTTGATCTCCGTCCCGGCAGCAGCGATCTGCTCCAGGCGATCACGGTCGCGGGGGGGCTCGCCAAGGAGGCTGGAACCGCAGTCGAAATCCTCCACCCCGGATTCCAGCCAAACAGTGGCCCCAGTCGCTCCCCCGCCATGGCGGGCGGTTCGCCCCATGGGATGACGACCGCCTCCGCCGAGTTCATGGCGACCCCCGTTGGATCGAAGTCGATCAAGGTCAACTTGGCCTCACTCGGTAAAGACGGGGCCGGAATTCCAATGGTCACTGATGGAACTGTGATCTGGGTCGAGAAGCGAGATCCGCAGCCGCTGAAGGTCGATGGGCTTGTCATGAAGCCGGGGCACTATGAGTATCCCATCGGCGAAAATCTGAAAGTCCTCGACGCCATCTCGCTGGCGGGCGGCACGCGCAGCTTAGTCGCCAACAAGATCTTCGTGATTCGGCAAGTCGCCGGATCTCCCGAACCCGTGCTGATTCAAGTCAGCTACTCCAAAGCCAAGCGGGATGGGAACGAGAACATCCTGCTTCAGCCGGGTGACACGGTCTCGGTCGAGCAAACCCCAGCCACGATCGTGCTCGAAAGCGTGAAGTCGGCCTCGTTGGGTATTACGGGCCGCGCCTTCTAATGGATGGGTGACTCTGTTCGCATGACTTCCTCCCAACAACCCACGGATCAGCCAATGGCGGGCGACTCGGTCGACCTGTTTGCCGGGGTGTTGCGCTTTCTCCGCTCGGTCCGGACGCGGTTCCATTGGGTGGTGCTTTCACTGATTGTCAGCTTGGGCCTGGGTGCGTTTTACTACACCACAGCCGAGCGAAAGTATCAGTCTTCGGCCAAGCTATTGATCTTGCAGACGGGCGGCGTTTCGATCGAAAAAGAAGGCGGCAAAGGGCAGAGCCTGATCGACAAGATGCCCGAGTACGAACACCTCTTGATCAGCGATCCGACGATCAAGGAGACGCTCAAGGGCCTGCCCGAAGACCAACTCATCGATTTCGCGGGAACTCGTCAGGATAAATGGCTCGAAGCCTTTCGAGGCAAGCTCTCGGTTAGCACGATTCGTCGAACAAGTATCATGCAGGTCTCGTATCGGTCGAAAGACCCGGCGACCGCTTATGCTGTGGTGAACGAACTGCTGCATGCTTTCATCAACGAGATGAATCGCATGCATCAAGACGAAAACGGGACCGACCTCAAGATTCTGACGAAGCAGAAGGAAACGACCGAACGCGATCTCGATATCAAGGAACGAGAACTCCAGGAGATGCGGAGCCAGTCGCGAGTGCTCTTTGGGACCAAGGACAAGCCGGTCAACGTGCTGACTGATCGAGTCGAGAAGACGAACATTGCTTGGATCGACGCCGATCGCGCCGCACGGCAAGCCGAGGCACTCTACAAGGCGATGGACCAGACGTTTCAGACGACCGGTGATCTGCGGCAATTCATTGGCCAGTTCAACGAGGCCCTCGCCTCCGACTTCCTTAAGAAGCAGACCGGCATCGACCCTGCCGAAACCTATGCCACCGGAAAAACCCAGCAGGAACTCGTCACCGCTCAATCTCAATTGGAAGAGAAGCGCGGTTACTACGGCGAGAACCACCCCGACATTCAGAAGCTGCGAAAAGAGATCCAAGTCAAAGAGCAATACTTGGCGAGCCGGACGCGGACGATCACCGATCTGTTTGAGCAGTCGTCGCGGGACTTCAGTCCGCAACTGCTGAAGATGGCGCAGCGTGATTCCGAGACGAAGCAGGCTCTGGCCCAGCAGATTCACATTGACCTGGAGCAGGTGAGCCAGGAAGCCTTCGAACTGGGCGGATTGTTTGCCGAGATTGAATCGAAGACGCATGAGATCGAGCGGCTCAACAAGTCGTTCGATATTCTGATCGATCAGATCAAATCGGCCCGACTGGGAGCTGAGAACTCGATCCGGACCGAGATCACGGTCTTTCCGGAAATCGACAAATCGCCCGTCACGCCGCGGCTCACGATGACCGTGTTCGTCTGCATGTTGCTCGGGATGACCTTCTCGTTCGCGTTGATCTATGTGCTCGACATGGTCGACGACCGGTTCCGCTCGCCGGACGATTTACGACGCGAGATCGGGGCTCCGATTCTGGCGATGGTTCGCAAGCTGCCGGTGCTGGCCGACCACGGATTGGCGTCGCTCTATCCCTTTGCGAAGCCGAACTCGGTTGAGTCCGAGGCGTTCCGTTCCCTGCGAACCGCGATCGAGTTCTCGGGAGAGGACACCCGTCGGCTGACGATCTCCAGCACCGAACCGGGAGACGGCAAGACGACCGTGCTGGCCAGTCTGGCGGTGGCCTTCGCTCAGTCGGGAAAACGCACGCTGGCGATTGATGGCGACATGCGGCGGCCCGGACTGACGAAGCTCTTTGAACTCTCGGGACGCGAAGGTCTCTCGACAATCCTGAAGGATGGTCGCCCCGTCGACGAGGTCGCCGAACGCGTGCTGATCCACACCGACCTCCCGAATCTGCATCTGATCTCCGCCGGACCCAAGCCGATCAACCCCGTCGAACTACTCTCGGGAAACCGCCTCGAAGAACTGATCGCGTGGGCCGACACGCGTTACGACCAGATCCTGATTGATGCGCCGCCATCCCTTGCCGTGGCCGATGTCCAAGTGATCGGACGCCTCGTCGACGGGGCCATCCTCACCGTTCGTCCCGATGAGAACCGCCGCCAGATGGTGATCCGTGCCGCCGAATCACTGACAGCCCTCGGCTGCCGGTTGATCGGAATTGTCGTGAACAAGCTCCAGCCGAAGACCGGTGAGGAGTACCAGTATGGCTACGGCTATGGCTATGGGGACAAGGGAGCCTATGGCTACGGTCACGACGACGAAGCCCCCGCGACCGAGGAGCCAATGACCTTGCCGATTCGCAAAGCCGCATAAGGCGAGCGGCCAGAAGATGCCTCCCCGTAGGACGGGCATTCCTGCCCGTCCCGGAGCGAAGGCCTACCTCCCGATCCACTCCGTCCGGCCATTCGTGAGTGACGCGTTCGCTCGGGACGGCCTGGAAAGGCCGTCCTACAGGGATCGTAATTCTGGCCGCACGCCTTAGCGACTTCTCCCTCACTTTCGAATTTCGGATTTCGAATGTCCGCTCCCCCGGGTCAGTCCATGTCCCAGCCATCCCCCCCCTCGTCGCTGCGCCCCGCCAGAGGTTGGGGTTCCGATGCTGCGCATGAGACAGCTCCGTGGCCGCTTCGACTGACCGACTTGGGACTCGCGCTGCTCATCGTGGCCCTGCCCTTCATATGGGGCGGGCGACAAGCGATCGGGAACTTTGCCACGGTGATCCTGGCGGGGTGGACGGCCTTCTGGTGGGCCATCCATCAACTCCGCGAACCGCGTCCCCGGATCCGCTTCTCGGGAGCCGAGCCGCTGCTGTTTATGGCGGTGGCGCTGGTCGTGGTCCAGACCTTGGCGTTGCCGGAAGCGATGCGTGATCGCCTGTCACCACACATCGCCAGTCTTTTGCCGGGATGGACGGTCAACTCCGAAGCCAGCCTCGGCCTGGGAACCTGGCCCACGCTCAGCTTCGCCCCATGGCAGACGAGTCGCGATCTGGTCACGCTTGTCTCGCTGATGGCGGTCTTCTTTGTCGGTGTTCAGCGGATCGAAACAATTCGCGACATCCAACGTCTCATTCGGTGTGTGGCCGCATCGGGTTGTTTGATGGGGCTATTTGGACTCGCCCAGTATTTCACGAGCAACGGGCTCTTCTTCTGGTTTTACGAGCACCCCGACACCACGACATTGACCTCGGCCAAGGGGGCCTTTACCAACGCGAATCATTTCGCGAGCTATCTCGCCATGACCCTCCCCGCGCAGTTGTGGTGGTTCATCACAGACTCGCGTCAGATCCGAAAGGAACGTCACGCTCACCAGTCTCGCGGCCTGGCCCTGACTGGCCTGCGAGCCATGCTCATCGAATGGGGACCGGTCGCCGCGATGGGGCTGACGATAGGTGCGCTGTTGCTCTCGCAATCGCGCGGCGGACTGCTGGTGGCGACAGTCGGCATGGCTGTCGCTTGCGGACTATTCTGGAAGCAAGGTCTGCTCGACACGCGGGGGATGGTTCTGCTCGTCGGGATTGGTGTGATGGGGATGCTCGTCGTGATGGCGTTCGGCCAACGACTGGAAAGGGAACTCGTCGCAAACGCGGAGGCCCTCCGCTCGGGTGAAGCTGCGGCGATCGACAATGCAGGCTCTCGCCAAAAGATCTGGGCCACCGACTTGAAAGTGGTCCAGGACTTCCCGCTCGTCGGCACCGGGCTGGGAACGCATGCCTT
>JAYSVZ010000159.1:0-6997 GCA_043718305.1 Planctomycetota bacterium
CCCATGCGGAGGGTGCCGCTGGTCGGCTGTTCCATCCCCATGATGATTTTGAAGAGGGTCGTCTTCCCGGCCCCGTTCGGGCCGAGGACGCCGACGATCCCTCCGCGCGGCAGGTCGAAGCTGACGTTCTCGAAGATTACACGGTCGCCGTAGACCTTGCTCAGTCCTTCGGCGCGCAGCACCAGTTCGCTGAGCGGACGCGAGACGGGGATCTGGATATCGGGCGCATCATCACGGACATCGTACGGCTGCGATTGCATCTCCTCGAAGCGCTTCATGCGGGCCTTGTTCTTGTTGCCCTGGGCCTTGGGACTCATGCGAACCCATTCGAGTTCGCGCTTCATGTTCCGCTGCCGCTTCGACTCTTTCTTCTCGTCGACAGCCATCTGCGTGTACTTATTCTCCAGCCACGCGGAGTAGTTCCCTTCGAAGGGAATGCCCCGCCCCTTGTCCATTTCGAGGATCCACTGAGCGGCGTTGTCGAGGAAGTACCGATCATGGGTGATCGCCACGACGGTCCCCTTGAACTCTTGCAGGTAGTGCTCGAGCCAGGCCACCGACTCGGCGTCGAGGTGGTTCGTCGGTTCATCGAGCAGCAGCATGTCGGGGGCTTGCAGCAGTAGCTTGCACAGGTAGACCCGCCGCTTTTCACCACCCGAGAGTGTCTCAATCATCGCGTCGCCGGGCGGCAGCCGCATGGCCTCGCAGGCGATATTGACCGTTCGGTCGAGTTCCCACAGATTGGCCAGGTCGATCTTGTCCTGGACTACGGTCTGCTCGGCGAGGAGTTTTTCCATCTCCTCCGGTTCCATCGGCTCGCCGAGCTTTTCGTTGATCTCGTTATACCGATCGAGGATCGCCTGCGACTCGGCGACCCCCGCTTGGACCTCTTCATCGACGGTCTTGGTGGGGTCAAGGCGCGGTTCCTGGGGGAAGTAGCCGACCTTGAACCCCTTGGCGAGGCGGACCGTCCCCATGAAGTCCTTGTCCTCACCGGCCATGATCCGCATGAGGGTCGTCTTGCCGGAGCCGTTACTCCCGATGACGCCGATCTTTGCGCCCGGGTAGAAGGCCAGCCAAATGTTGTCGAGCACCGTCTCCTCATCGTAAATCCGAGTGAGGTTCTCGATCGTCATGATGTACTGCTGGGCCATGCTCATCTCCGACGGTTCTACCCGTCCCACCGAGGCCAAAGTTCGCGCCAAGTCGGGCCGCAGGATAACGGTCCGCAGACTCCGCGGCGAGCGACCGCCGGGAATGCCAACAGCCCGGAGGGTTCTCCGGGCTGAGGGGATCAATGATCGCTTGCGCGAGCCTTACTTCGTGGTCCGTGAAGCCGATCGGACCTTGGTCCCGAACGGGAAGTACCGCGCACTGCTTCGCCCCGGTTGCTCTGCGGACTCGAAATCGTCACGCGGAGGCGCGGGAGGAAAGTCCGAAGTGCTCCGCGTCGGTGGAGGTGGATCGCTGGCACCGGGAACCGGCGGGGCGACCGGCAGCGGTGCCTCGAATGCGTCGTGCGGTTCGGCCGGACTCTCGGTCCCCGGATTGTATTCCCGATCTTCAGGGGCCACGGTCCGGTAGACCCGTCCGGCGGGAGCTTGAGCCGCTGCGCGCTTGCTCGCGCAGCCCGCCGACATCACCAATGAGCAGAGACCGGCTGCGACAACCAACCCACAGACAGAGCTTTTCAGCATGCGAACACTCCGGAAGTATCGCCATCGAGCGATAGGTCGGTGAGTGTTCCACTCCATTGGAACCAGGGCACTCTCTCCCAAGAGAGCGTCAAATCCTTCGTACTCTGACAATCGGCCTGAAACCCGAACGAGCCGGATGTCAAACGGAAGGCAGGCAGGAAATGCCGAAAACCTCCCATTCAGGGGCCGGTGAGGCTGAGTGAAGCGAAAAGGCGGATCGCACCGAGGAGACGAGCGAGGCGAGTCTCCCCGTAAGACGGCCTTTCCAGGCCGTCTCAAGACAGCGACGGCCTAAAAGGCCATCCTACGGGCTTCATTTCCCACCTGTTGCCTAAGCAAACTCGCGCCAGTGGTGGGCTTCGAAGGCCTGGAGTCGCTCTTCCAGTACCGTCTGAATCTCCCTCAGACGGGCTGCGGAAGTGACCTTCGATCCATCGAGTTCCCGGACGTAAAAGACATCGAGGACCTGGTTGAGGTGGGTCGCGATCTTGGCCAGATCGACTGACAAATTCAGATCGAACAACGCCTGAGACACGCTGAAGAGCAGTCCCGCGCGGTCGTGGGCGAAGATGTCGACGATCGTGCGTGTGTCGGACGATTCGCTGTCGATGACCACACGGGTGGGGAGTTCGTCGTCGGTCAGGCTCTCGTCCTTGGCTCCGAAGCGTTTGTTCTTCTGGAAAAGCTCTTTCACCGTGGTCTTCTGCATCAGGACATCCCGGAGAACATTGGCCACTGCGTCGCGTCGGTCTTTCGAAGGCTCGCCCTTAAAGTCGCGGTCGCGGACGTGGAACCGGTCGATGATCGCACCATCCTTGGCGGTGTTGATCTCGGCGGAAAGAATCCCCATGCGGAGAGCCGTCAGCACGCCCGTCATCCGGTGGAAGCAACCGCTAACCGCTTCTGGATTGCGAGTGAAAATACGGTACTCGACGGTGTCGGTTTGCGGTTCGTACTCGCTGTCGACAACGACATCGTCTTCCGGCAAGCGATGGAGTATCCGCAGATCAGAGGCGACTCGGTCCGCTTCAGTGCAGGTGAAGTAGTACGCCGAAAGTCCGGCCAACTGGAGTTCGATCCAGTCCCGAGGAATCTCCGGTGAGGAGACCGCCAGCATCCCGCCGACGATGGCGGTTGTCTGCTTTAAGCGGGCGGCCTCGTACTCCCCATAATGCCGACCGCTGAGCACCACGAAACAGCGGTCGTAGAAATCACTCAACTGCTGGGCTTTCCAATGGCTCCAGGTGCCGGGTCCGACCGCTGTCACATCCGCCACCGTCAGAGCAAAGAGCATTTGTAGCCGTTCGGGCGTTCCACACTTTTGTGAGAACGGAACGATCTCGTCCACATCAGTGTGATCGCGGCGAAAGGCGATGTCGGCCATCTCCAGGTGCCAGCGAATTAAAAACGCCAGCAGTTCGCCTTGGGCTGTGGGAAGATGCAGCCGCTGAGCGACCGTGAGCGCGATTCGTTCGCCCACGAAGCAGTGGTCTTCGACGAAGCCCTTGCCGATGTCATGCAGGATCAGGACCAAATGCAGCAGGTTCTTGTTCTGTAATTCGCGGTAGACCTGCTGCACGGGTTGGCCACTATCGGGCGGGTAGTCGGTGGCGTACTCGACGGCCCGCAATGTGTGCTCATCGACGGTGTAATGATGATACGGATTGAACTGCATGAGCCCGCGAATCCGCGTGTACTCGGGGAGGATGATGTCGAGGATTTCGGTATCGGCCATGCTGCGCAAAATGGTGGGGAGGGACTTTCCGTAGCGGAGGATGTCCATGAAATAACCCGCTTCGGTGGCTGAGAGGTGTCCTTTCGCGAGTTTGGGAGCAGCGGACCGGAGACCGGCTTCGAGCGTCACACCGGGCGTCAGGCCGTGCGAGGCACACAGGCGGTAGACCTGCAGGATCGCCTCCAGATCACGGGTGGCAGTGGCCACATGTCGCGGAGCGCAGTCAACGGTGTCGCCCACGGTCAGAACGCGATCGGCCCGGTGGCTGACCAGATAGTTCCTGAGCCGTGTTCCGAGCGAACGCGGCCGATTGCGAGCCACGAACCGGCGAGTGATCGAGGCCACCTGCATCGTGTTGCGGAAGTATTCCGTCATCAGCCGCTCGACACCGCGCTGACCTTCGCGATCTTCGTAGCCGCGCGCTTCGGCAATTCGCATCTGTTCGCCGCGCGTGAGCTTTTCAACAGCGTCATTGTTCCCGAAATGGAGTTCCATTCTCAGTCGAGTCAAGTTCTCCCACGCCTGCTTCAGGAGTTGGGCCTCATCCTTCTCCAAGGCTCCCTGGAGTCGTAACGAGTCGAAGTCGGCGGTCCCCTGCGAGGCAAAGCCGATCCACCGAATCAGATGCAAATCGCGCAGCCCGCCGGACGAGGTCTTGATATCGGGTTCCAATTCCTGAACCGCGCGGCCATCCTTCCATTCCGACTCGCGGGTCTGAACGCAGTCATCGATGAAGGCGGGCAATCGGCTGCGGATGACCTTTTTTCGAAAGTCCCGGATGAGCTTCTCGGTCAGGCTCTGCGAGCCCCAGATCCCGCGGGCCTCGACGAGCGCTGTTTCAAACTTCAGGTCGGTCTGGCAATCGGTGATGCACTGTGAAATCGTTCGGCAACTGATGCCCGGTTCGAGCTTGGCGTCATAGCACGCCTGCCGGAAATTGATGAAGGTCGCTTGAAAGACTTTTTCGATATCACCGGAATACAGGAACAGGAGATCGACATCGGAATACGGACAAAGCTCGCCGCGGCCCGTCCCGCCGACGGCCACGATGGCGCCTTGCTCCTCGAACCGCCTCGCCATTTCGGGGGGCAACTGGCTCAGCATGTCCCGCCACAAATCGAGGACGTACAGTTCCAGAGCCTGGCTCAGGGATGTGGCTGTCTGAATCCCGGGCGCGCCCCCTTCGAAGAGGTTCCGCGCGGCGACGCGAATCTCGCCCAATCGTTCCCGGCGGCGGGAGACGACTTCAATGGAAAACGACATAGAATTCCATGCCCATCCCGAGGGATGAAAGAATTGAACCGGTGGCGGCGCAGAGCGACACCACCGGTTCCGTAGCAGAAGTCGTCAGACTTCTGGCAAAAGCCCCGTAGCAGAAGTCGTGAGACTTCTGGCGTCAGAAGTCTTACGACTTCTGCTACAGAATTCCTAGATCGCCGTTCCGCCGGTTTCCCCGGTGCGGATGCGGATGACTTCCTCGATCGGCGTGATGAAGATCTTCCCGTCGCCGACCTTACCAGTGCGGGCAGCTTCGATGATGATCTTCACGGCCTTCTCGACCGTGTCGTCCTCCACAACCAGTTCCATCTTCAACTTGGGCAGGAAGTCGACGGTGTACTCGGCACCGCGATATTGCTCCTTGTGCCCTCGCTGCCTTCCAAAGCCCCGGACTTCCGTCACCGTCATCCCGACGATGTTCGCGGCGGTCAGGGCGTTCTTCACTTCTTCCAGCTTGAAGTGCCGGATGACTGCTTCGATCTTTTTCATGGCGTGAATCCTGCTTGAACCGGCTCCGAAGAGCCAGTGGTGAATTGACGGAAGTATGGCCATCGCGGACCTACGGATTAGACCGTTCGGCGCGCGGCCTGACTAGAGAGACCCTTCGTTCGTTTCGCCGGTCCGGATGCGGATGGCGTCGGGAACGTGGGACACGAAGATCTTGCCATCGCCGATTTTCCCAGTGCGGGCGGTGCGGAGAATGGCATCGACGATCTTCGTCTTGTCGGCATCGGGGACGATCACTTCGACTTTGACCTTGGGAAGGAAGTCGACGATGTACTCAGCGCCGCGGTACTGCTCTTTCTGCCCTTTTTGGCGACCGAAACCGCGGACTTCGGTGACGGTCATCCCGTTGGCTCCCGCTTGAGTGAGCGCCTCTTTGACCTCTTCCAGTTTGAAGTGCCGGATGATCGCTTCAATCTTCTTCATGATGGTTTGTTCCTGAATGGTCGGAGTCTTGATGCGCGGGGGATAGGCTTCCAGCCTGTCGATGAATGGAAACTTGACAGGCCGGAAGCCTATCCTTCTGCGAGCAGCCAGAAGACGCCTCCCCGTAGGACGGCCTTTCCAGGCCGTCCCGAGCGAAGGCGTCACTCACGAATGGACGGGCGAAGTGGATCGTGAGGTCGACCTTCGCTCCTGGACGGGCAGGAATGCCCGTCCTACGGGATCGTATTTCTGGCCGCATGCCTTAGTAGAAGATGTAGCCTTCTTCGCCGTGCTGCGTGACATCCAGGCCCTGGACCTCGTCATCCTGCGACACGCGAAGCCCCATCGTGGCATCGAGAATCTTGAGGATCACGGTCGTTCCGACCAAGGCAATCCCCACGGCCGCCAGCACGCTGACGGCCTGTGGAACCAACTGGCCCCAGTTGCCATCGACCAACCCCCCCAGAGGTCGATCTGCGTTCGTCACGGCCCTGGTCGCGAAGACACCCGTCAGCAAGGCCCCGGTAATCCCGCCGACTCCGTGGACGCCGAAGGCATCCAGCGAGTCATCATACTTGAGCTTCGACTTTAAAGTGGTGCAGGCCCAGTAGCAGACGCAAGTCCCGATCACCGCCAGAACCATGGCATTGATGGCCGTGACCGTGCCGCTCCCCGGAGTAATCAACACCAGACCCGCCACGGCTCCCGAGCAAGCGCCCAGCACGCTGGGCTTGCCGCGCTGCAACCACTCCAACCCGGCCCAAGTCAGCAGACCCGCCGCAGCTGCGAAGTGCGTTGAGACGACGCCGTTAACGGCGAGAGTGTTCGAACCGAGGGCGCTTCCGCCGTTGAAGCCAAACCAACCCATCCACAGCATGGCGGCACCAATCGCGGTATAGGTCAGGTTGTGCGGAGGCATCGGCTCCTGGCCGAAGCCCAGCCGCTTACCCAAGAGCAGGCAGCAGATCAAAGCCGAGATGCCTGAGCTGATATGTACGACTGTGCCCCCGGCGAAGTCGATCGCCCGGAACTTTGCCGCAGCGTAAACTGTTGTCGCCCCTTCCGCAGACCCCGTATTCCACTCGCACAGCCAACCCGCATCGGCCCAGACCCAATGAGCCAGCGGGCAGTAAACGAACGTGGCCCACAGCACCATGAACACGCACATCGTGCTGAACTTCATCCGTTCGGCAAAGGCCCCGCAAATCAGAGCGGGGGTGATGATGAAGAACATCCCCTGGAAGGCCATGAACAGAGCAACCGGAATCCCAGTGGTTCCCTGGGCGGGCCATTCACCAGCTTCCGAGGGCAGAACCCCCTGCAGCAACACATGGTCGAAGTTCCCGATGTACGGGTT
>JAYSVZ010000160.1:0-6995 GCA_043718305.1 Planctomycetota bacterium
CATCGGCCCGAAGCAGATGCGGGAGTACGTCGAGATTCTCGCCAAGCGAGTGCCGAGCGGAACCAACATCTGCTGTTACCCGAACGCGGGGATGCCGGATGGCATGGGCGGGTTCGATTCGAATCCGGGTGAGTTCACCAAGACCGTGGCCGAGTGGGCCCAGAACGGCTGGCTGAACATCGTGGGCGGGTGTTGCGGGACGAACCCGACGTACATTCATAGTGCGGCGGAAGCGGTCAGAGGCCTAGAGCCTAGGAGCAAGGGCCTAGGGCCAGAGGGGAGGGGGAACGCTTCGCCCTCGGCGGTATTCAGTGGGACGGATGTCTTCGAACTGCGGCCAGCAGAGTTGAGTGGTGAGCGGTTAGAGGTAAGTGTCAACGATCCCTCTGGCCCTAGGCTCTCAGCCCTAGCCCCTAGGCCCTTCTTAATGATCGGCGAGCGGACCAACGTCACCGGCTCGCGCAAGTTTGCCCGGCTGATCAAGGAGAAGAACTACGACGAGGCCCTCAAGATCGCCCGCGAGCAGATCGAGGGCGGGGCCAACATGATTGATGTCAACATGGACGAAGGGCTGCTCGACAGCGAGCAGGAGATGGTCCACTTCCTCCAATTGCTCTCCGACGACCCGGACGTGAACAAAGTTCCGGTGATGGTCGACAGCTCCAAGTTCAGCGTGATCCACGCGGGGCTGAAGTGCCTGGCCGGGAAGGGCGTGGTCAACTCGATCTCGCTGAAAGAGGGCGAGGATAAGTTCCTCGAACAGGCCCGCATCGTGCGGAGTCTCGGGGCGGGCGTGGTGTGCATGGCCTTCGACGAATCCGGCCAGGCAGTCACGGCGGACCACAAGGTTTCGATCTGCAAACGAGCCTTTAACCTCCTGACGAAGTCAGTCGGGTTCGCTCCGGAAGACATCATCTTCGACGCCAACATTCTGACCGTCGGCACCGGAATGGAGGAGCACTCGAACTACGCCGTCGAGTTCTTCGAGGCCGTCCGGCGGATCAAGATCGAGTGTCCGGGGGCGCTGACCTCGGGCGGGGTGAGCAACGTCTCATTCTCGTTTCGCGGCAACGAAGTCGTCCGCGAGGCGATGAACGCTGCCTTCCTGTACCACGCCATCCAGGCCGGTCTCGACATGGGGATCGTCAACTCGACCCAGCTCGAAGTCTACGACGAGATCGACAAGGAGCTGCTGGTCCATATCGAGGATGTGCTGCTCAACCGGCATCCCGATGCGACCGAGAAGCTGATCGCCTTTGCCGAGGTCATCAAGTCGCGGGCGAGCGGCAAGACTCAGACCGCTGAAGAAGTCCAGGCGTGGCGGAAGGACACGGTCGAGGAGCGGCTCAAGCACGCCATGCTGAAGGGGATCGCCGACTTCATCGAGGCCGACACCGAAGAGGCCCGCCTCAAGTACGGCCGCCCGCTGAACGTGATCCAAGGCCCGCTAATGGCCGGGATGAGCGTCGTCGGCGAACTGTTCGGGCAGGGGAAAATGTTCCTGCCGCAAGTGGTCAAGTCGGCCCGCGTGATGAAGAAGGCCGTGGCGTATCTGGAACCGTTCATGGAGGCGGAGAAGGAGGCGGCCAGAAGCCTAGAGCCTAGGGCTGAGGGCCTAGGGCCAGAGGGAACTGACAAGGGGCAAGGGCCAAGGGCCAAGGCTGGCACGAATGACCAAGGACGAGTGACCAATGACTCTCTGGCCCTAGGCACTAGGCCCTCGACCCTAGGCCCTCTCCCTTCCTCCCGCGGTCGCATCCTCATCGCCACCGTCAAGGGCGATGTTCACGACATCGGCAAAAACATCGTCGGCGTCGTCCTCCGCTGCAACAGCTTCGAGGTCATCGATCTCGGCGTGATGGTCTCCTGTGACAAGATTCTGGAGACCGCCATCGCCGAGAAGGTCGACATCATCGGCCTTTCCGGCCTCATCACGCCTTCGCTCGAAGAGATGCAAACCGTCGCCAAAGAGATGCAGCGGCGCGGGTTTACGATCCCGCTGCTGATCGGCGGGGCCACCACTTCCTCCAAGCACACTGCCGTCAAGATCGCGCCGCAATACACCCATCCAGTGGTGCATGTGGTCGATGCCTCACTGTCCGTTCCAGCAGTCGAAAAGCTGCTCGATCCCGATTCGAAAGATGCCTACATGATCCAGGTCCGCGCTGAACAGGAGCGCGACCGCGCTAGCTTTGCCCGTCGTTCCGAGCAGTCGCTCGTGCCGTACTCCCAGGCACTGGAACGCCGGTTTCAGACCGATTGGACCACTGTCGACATCCCGACGCCCGCCTTCACCGGAACGCGTACCATAGAGGCCGACCTCAACGTGCTGCGGACCTATATCGACTGGTCCCCGTTCTTCCAGACCTGGGAACTGAAGGGGAAGTACCCGGCGATCTTTGAAGACCCCGTCGTCGGTGAAGAAGCGAAAAAACTTTTCGCCGATGCCAACACGCTCCTCGACCGGATCATTGCCGAGAAGCTGTTCACAGCCAAGGGCGTGTACGGGTTCTGGCCCGCGAACAGCGTGGGCGATGACATCCTGATTACAGACGAGAGACGAGAGTCGAGAGACGAGAGCCAGAATCCGAACGCTCCGCGATCGTCGAAGAAACGCCGCAATCGCCGTGACTCGGTCGCCCACCTGGCCCCCGAGACGCCGCGTCTGGCGCCGCCTTTCCGGACCTACCTCGCCACGATTAAGTTGGGCCTGACCCGCGATCCCTCGCTGGTCCTGAATGCGATCGAGGCCCAAACCGGTCGCCCCTTCACGCGGGCGGTGATCGCCGAACTGGTCGCCCCCCGGGCCATCACCGCATCCACCGTTTCCAAGGTACTCGGGCAACTCGTCGACGCCGGCATGCTCAACGAGGACCCGGGCCAGATGGGGCCGAATGGCCATCTGGAAAAGAGTTACCAAGTCGTTCCCACCTCGCCCGTGGCAGCCCCGCGACCAACCCCCGCGAAAGCAGTCTCGCCCCCCGCAGCCTCGCTGGCCGTTCGGTTCCGCGCGTACCTCGCCACGATTCGGCTGGGCCTGACTCGCGAGCCGATGCTCGTTCTCAACGCGATCGAGGTCCAGACCGGGCCCTTCAGCGAAGAGCGAATCGCCGAGCCACTCAAGGCCAAAAAGGTCTTCCCCTCGACCGTCAAGAAGACGTTCGCCCAACTGGTCGAAGCCGGGATTCTCGAACAGATCGTCAACGACAAAATCGGCGTCCGCTACCGGATCATCGACACGCCTGAAGTCTCCGTGCCTCCGGTTGAGGACCACTCCTCCTCGTCTGCCGATGCTGACTCTCCTCTCTCGTCTCTCCTCTCTCGTCTCCCTATGCTCCGTCAGCAGTGGGAACGCCCCGGTCAAAAGGACTTCCGGTCACTGGCCGATTACATCGCCCCCAAGGAGAGCGGTCGCCAAGACTACCTCGGAGCCTTCGCCGTCACGTCGGGTCACGGGTGCGATGAACTGGCCAAGGTCTTCGAAGCGGACCACGACGAGTACAACTCGATCCTGACGAAAGCCCTCGCCGATCGCCTGGCCGAGGCCTTCGCCGAGTACATCCACGCCGAGGCTCGCCAAGCCTGGGGCTTCGGCCAGTCCGAAGGGCTCTCGAGTGCCGACCTGATCGAGGAAAAGTACCGCGGCATCCGTCCCGCCTACGGCTACCCCGCCTGCCCCGACCACACGCGTAAGCAACAACTCTTCGACCTGCTGAACGCCGAAACCCAAACCGGCATCACCCTCACCGAAAGCTACGCCATGTACCCCGCCGCCAGCGTCAGCGGTTTATTGTTTGCCCACCCCGCTGCAAGGTACTTCAGCGTCGACCGCATCACGAAGGACCAAGTCGAAAGCTACGCAGGTCGCAGCGGCCAGACCGTGGCCGAGGTTGAGCGGTGGTTGATGCCGAACTTGGGGTATTGAGGTCAATGATTGACTGTTGACAATCAGATGCAAGAAGATTGAGACAAGGGGTATTGATCGCGCGCAACTCTCGTCACTGAGATGTTCGTTTACCTCCTTTGACTCTCAGGGTAGAATCAGACATCCTCTCACAGGTGATTGCAGAGTCTGCCGGTCCATCCAATGCCCACAGAACAACTTCCAACCTACGATCACCCTCCAGTGATCGAGACGGTATTGAGTGCCCAGTTTGAGCCTATTCAGGGGTTTGGTGTTGCGCAACTGGGTGCATTCTGGACGTCATTGGGGCAAGACTGGCCTCACGCAGACAATACGATGCCACTGCCAATCATGAAGGAAAGGTTTGGAGATGACATCGAATGGGAAATGCCGCAGTTGCAGTTAAAGATTTCTGAAGTCAGAGAGCCTTCATTGCGATTTCTGATTCGCAATTCGAGCAAAACCCGATTGATTCAGATTCAAAACGGTCGGTTGATTTTGAACTGGACTGGGGAGTCCGGCGGTGAGTACCCTCGCTACGAGACACTGAGGGCTGAGTTCCTGAAACACCTTGAACAGTTGACCGATTTCCTGCAAAAACACCACTTGCAGATTCCCATTTTCAACCAGTGGGAAGTCACCTATCAGAATCATGTCCCCAAGATGAGCATTTGGAGGAATGCCTCCGATCTCTCATTCTTCAAGCCGCTCGGATCGCTACCGACTGATGTTGATGGTTGTGAACTTGAAGATGTGAATACTGCGCTGGCCTTTGTGATTCCCGACATGAAAGGCAGGCTGCATGTGAGTGTCAGACGTGGTAAACGGTCAGATTCCACCGAGGTCGTAGTCTTGGACTTCACGGCTCGCGGACCTCTGCTGGAAAGTGAGCAACCGGCTACCGAGCGGTTGCTGCAAGGGATTGACCTCGGAAGAGAAACCATAGTACGCTCCTTTCGAGATCTGATGAGTCACGAGGCGAACTGCCACTGGGGGTTGCGCGATGGTTGCTCTAGCTGAAACATCAACATGGCATTCCAACAATCAGCCATCTTCGTGGAGTGGGAACGGTTGTGACCCGCCACAATCGCGATTCAACACGCGATTGATGGAACAAAGTCATGGCGTTTCAGCCACTTCAACGATTGCAACGCAAGTTGGCAATTCTCGCCTCTCTTTGTCTGTTTCGGAATGTAACCGCAGATTGCAGCTCTGGGCGAACTACCGTGGGCAAGAGGACGAAGACGGAATCGTCTGGCCGTCGAGTGCTGCGCTTCACAAGACACTGAAGATACTTTCGGACTTAGACGAAGCCTCGATGCCGATGTTCATGGCCCCCGATGGCGAGGGTGGTGTCTCACTGGAGTGGCGAGTCGGGAACCGCTCGACAGGAGTTCTTGTGGACTCTGACAGTGGAGTGATCCAACGGCGGTTCCGGGATTCACGGTTGATTGACACTCAATCTTGCTGACGGGGAAGCACTCCAGATGGCGTACTCATCTGACGAGATTCTCGACAGTGAGTGGATCATGCGCCGAGTTCCCGCCAATGTGCCTTGGTATGACCCAGTCAGAGGACTGATGCCGGTAGCGTTTAAGCCGGACAGAACCAGAGATGAGGATGGCCTTTCAGTCAGTCGATTGTGGAACGAGGCGAATCCAGACTTCTTGGCTCCTGCGATGTCCGCCAATTCTGGACAGTCAAATTCCGGGTATTACTTTGCAATTGTATCCGTGAAAGCACTTCGCGAAGCAGGCATGGTGATCGTAGCCGCCCCCACATCAGAAGACCCCGGTCATTCCCTAATTGTCAGTCTGCGATCAGACAACAGGAAGAGTGACGAAGTGGCTCAATGGATGCAGATGCTCGCCGAGCAATTGACGATTCGAGTGGAAGGTCCCTTCCTCAAGAGATTGGACACTGAATAGTCAGTGGGGGAAGGATGGGGTCAGGAGGCTTGGCGGATGGCCCCGGCTTGGGTGGCGCTCGCCCATGCCATGCCCGAGTACCGGCTCGAAAGGTTTGTCGCAGGAACAGGGCGTCTCTTGAAAGTCGCCGCCTGCGAGATCCACCCTGGCCGGGGCCATGTCATGCTCGATCACCGGCTTGTCGCGGAAGTCGTCAGACTTTCGCCGTCCGGCGATCGTTCCTTTCTCATTCATCCCGGCGAAATTCTGACGAATTCCGCTACGGCACGGGATAGATTGGTGACGCTCACTGACCGTTGTGTGGTTGGAGTCCGTCGCTCGGACTCGGGGGGGCTGACGCCGCCCCGCTCGCTGGGGTTCGGCACGCGGCGAAGTCTTTGCCGGGTGAGCGTTGGCGATTTCTCCGAAATCGACCTCGTAGGCGATGTCGCTCCGCGACTCGCATTTCGCAGGCGGGAAGACCGATTCATGCGGGGTGTCTCGAGGTCCGGACGGTGTTTGGCGGGCGGAATCTCAGTCGCGGAGCGACTGAGCTACGGGCATCTCGAACGCGTGCCTTACGATGCCCCTGACGATGACCTCAATCATACATACTCACAGCACTGGCCTCACCCTCCCGAGGGACGTGAACTCCCAGAAACTTCAGTCCTGACGAGGTACTTGTTTATTCACTCTTGTATTTATTCACGGGAGTCTATTGACGCCTCTGCTGTGACTGAAATCGTTACAGCATGAAGCTCGTGTGAGAGCGTTTGCTGACACTGAGAGCGGCTTCTCACCATACACCATTGACGACTGGCACCGCGCCAGCGCGGTCCTCCTCCACCTCAACTACGGCGAGCCACTCCTCGCCTTCCTTCGCAAGCGCGGCGACGATGCGCGGCTTCGCCCGTGGTATGAGGCGTTGGTCGCTCTCCACAAAGGGGACCGGCGGTTTCTTCAGAACCTCGCCCCCGAGGTCCGCACCACAGCTGAGGTCTACTTCGACCAGATCGAGAAACGCCTCAATGCCCTCCCCGAAAAGACCCGCCGCCGACCACTCCCCCAGCCCGAGAAGCCCAAACCCACACGGGGCCGCAAACGCAGTTGAGTGACCTCCGTCGCACTTCCGCCGCCGCTTTCGAACCTCGCGTAACCGAGGGAATCATCCGTCGTGAAGCGTC
>JAYSVZ010000017.1:0-2902 GCA_043718305.1 Planctomycetota bacterium
GAGTGTCACCGCCGAAAAACCCCACCCCTTCTTGCGATCGCTGATCGTTTTAAGGTGGACCTTGAACAGGTTTCCCCCACCCAGGATGAACGCGATCGCGGCCAGAATATCGAACCAGATCGATGCCACTTCGCCCCACGACTCAAAGGCGGGGACAAAGAACGCCACGATCAATACGATCCCCCCGAGGGCGGTAATCAAGAGTGGAATCGTGCGCTTCATCGGGAGTTGACCATCCAGTCCGCTTCGTTCAACAGGCGTTTCCCTGTTGCGGTCAGTCGCTGGAACCGATTGTGTCAACTTCACGACAGCGAGGGAAGCAGAGCGAACGGCGATCGAATGATGGAGGCGTGTCTCTCACGAAAGTCGGTTGTGATGGCCGAAGCAAATTCGTGGCCGGGCGAGCATGCCGACTTCCTGATGAAGTGTGGTGGGAACCCGCCGCCGCTCCGTCCGCCGGGATGGTCCGAAAGTCCCCCGAAAAATGCCCACCGATTTATCGGTGGAGCCACGAACCCCTCGCGGCCAACAGCCCCGCCAGGAGAGACAGACGCTCTCCCACCGTCAAAACGGTGGGCTATTTTCAGGTGTCCTGACGGGGCAAAGAGGGTGCCTTCGTGGGGGATGCTCATTGGGGAACCCCGAACTCTTTCGGCTTCAGCGCGGAGTGTCGTGTTTTCCACTCTCTCTTCGTGGGCATCGTTCCAGGCCGTTTGACTCGGTAAACTTTCCGCGACCGGAAGTCCGAAACCGATCGAGTCTGTCCCGGAAAGGCCGGATGCGAATGAGTGTGACCGTCCCCGTAGAGGCTGCTGCTTCGCTGGATCAGCCGGCCTGGGGGCAATGGCTGGCCCTGAGTTGCCTGGCAGCCGTTGTCGCGGTTCCCGTATTCGAGGGGATGCCCTCGGGTGTGAAACTCCTCGGGTTACATAGCGCGGGTCTCGCGGCGGGGTTGGGCTGGTTGACCCGAAGGCTGGCATTGCTCAGCGGCGTTCGGTCGCGGCCCGCGATCCTGGCACTCGCGGTCTTGTTGGCCATCGGTTCGTTCGGCGGCCTGCTCACTCTCGGTGATCGCGATCTGGCACAAGCTGTCGATCGACCGATTCCCCTGCCCCCACCCGCGGCTACCAGTGACCCGGCTCAAGTGGCCCGTCATCTGCAACTGGTGGAGAGGTTACGCGCTGCCGCCCAGCCGAAGTTCACGGACTACCTGGGGTGGAGGTATCAGTCCCTTCGCGTATCCGCCAGATGGGTCATCCCACTCACGATTGCGGAAGCTCTGGGGGGAATCGTGGTCGCGGCGGTGATTGCTGTCCGCCGTCAATCACCGGTCGCGGAAGAGATGACATCGCGACCCGTTTGAATTCACTCGCGCTGACACCCCCGCGCGAACTCACCCGAGGGAAGCTGGCGAAACTCCCTTCGGCTGGCCCGTTAAGCGTGACCATGAGTTGCCGTCGCTCCGGTTCACGCCCGGATGGACCGGCGTTTGATAACTTGCGGGTCACTCGGATGAAGTCGCCGTGATCAAACTGCGGGGAGCGCTGGGTGCGCTCCCGTTGGTCGCGCCCCTGGGCTATGCTGTGCGACCCCTTCAGCCCAGACATCGATCGAAGTCTGTGGCATTCCCCAGTTCAGCGAGACTTCATGTCCAGCGGCAAGAAAAAGAAAAAGAAGCAGACCCCCGCCTCCGGACGATTTCCGATCATTCCGGCCCTGATCGGTCTGGTCGTCGTGGCGGCCTTGATCGGTGGCGGGATCTGGGTCATGGGGCAGCGTAAATCGGTTGTGGGGTATGCTGAGTCGGTCACCGCAGTGACCTCAGCGATCAAGGCCCGTGACCCCGAATCTCCTGCGGGATCACTGAAGCTCAGCGAGGTCGCGGGACTCATCCAGGGAGCCCCCGAGATGACTCGCGAAACGCAAGACGGCGCGGAATACGCCGTTTACACCTGGCCCGGTTCGGTTCAAAAGACCGGGTTTCGGCTGAAGATCGAAAAGAATGGACCGATCGACGAAGTGGTCGAATTGGTGACGCTGAATCTGAAGTAGTGGGTGTTAAGGCACGGGTGGCCCAGACGCTGCTTTGAGCGTCTGGGTTGTGGAACCACAAGAGGTGACTGGGGGCATGCGTGCTCTTCAATCCCTCATGTTCCTGCACTCAGACATCCAAAGCGATGTCTGGCGTGGTCGACCTCTCGACAGAGAGACCTCTTGAGGCTGCGCCGCGGCGCCGCCCCGCGAAGCGGCTGGGAGACCATTGCGAAAGCGATTCCGGTTGGCGATAGTGTCCATGGTCCATCCGACCTTTTTTCTCAGCATGGTGGCATGATGCGCAGTGTGATTGGGATCTCATGTTTTCTCGCGTTGGTGGCAACATCGCTGGCCGAAGACTGGCCTCAGTGGATGGGACCAAAGCGTGACGGCGTCTGGCGCGAGACCGGGATTCTCGATGTTTTCCCAGCGGAGGGGCCGAAGATCAACTGGCGGTTGCCGATTGGCGGGGGCTATGCCGGTCCGGCGGTCGCCGCAGGCAAGGTGTTTGTCACCGATCGGCAGAGCAAGCCAATTGCGACCGACGCGACCAGTCCGCCGGCCGATGGTTCCACCCCCGCCATGGAGCGCGTCCTGTGCCTGAATGAAGGGGACGGCAAGGTTCTCTGGACTCATGAATACGATTGCCCCTACACCGTCAGCTACCCAGCTGGTCCTCGCTGCACGCCCACGGTCGATGGCGACCGGGTTTATACGCTTGGGGCCCAAGGACACTTGTTCTGTTTGAACGTCGCGGATGGATCGGTTCTCTGGTCGAAGCAGTTTCTGAAGGACTTCAATCTCAAGAATGCTCCGGTCTGGGGCTTTGCCTGCCATCCGCTGGTCGATGGGAACAAGCTCATCTGTC
>JAYSVZ010000161.1:0-2405 GCA_043718305.1 Planctomycetota bacterium
CTCATCACCCCGAACGTCCTGCTCGCTGGTCACGTCGATTCACCGAACTCGGAGAGGCCGGTGACATTACGTCAGACCACGCCATGTCGCTCTTTGAGCGTGGCCACAATCCGTCCGGCAGTTTGGCCGTCCCACATGTCGGGAACGCGTCCCGTCTTGTAAGTCCCGCGCAGCACCCTTTGAAATTCTTGGCGGAGCAGGGCGAAGTCACTGCCGATCAAGGTACTCGTCCCGACCTCGACCGTGGAAGGCCGCTCGGTACTCGGTCGCATGGTCAGGCACGGAACCCCCAGGACGGTCGACTCCTCCTGTAACCCGCCCGAGTCGGTCACGACGACCTTGGCCTGTGAGGTCAGGGCCAGGAAGTCGAGGTATCCCAGCGGGGGGGCCAGCCGAATATTCGGTGATGCCTCGAGCTGTTCGTGGAGGCCGAATGATTCAATGCGGGCCTTGGTCCGAGGATGGATCGGGAAGATCAGCGGCAGTTCGTGGCTGACTTCGGCGAAGACGTTGAGCAGTTGTTCGAGAGACGACTTCTCGTCGACATTCGCGGGACGATGCAGAGTGACCACGCCGTAGGTGCCGGGAGTGAGACCCTGGTCCTTGAGGATCGTCCGCTCCCGCGCCAAGGCGAGTTGCCCGCGCAGGGTGTCGATCATGATGTTGCCAACATGGATGATGTTGGCCTCGGGATGACCCTCGCGGCGCAGGTTCTCAATCCCGCTCGGCTCCGACACCAGCAGCATGTCGGACAGGGCATCCGTCACCAGCCGGTTGACCTCTTCCGGCATCGATCGGTCCCAACTCCGCAGCCCGGCCTCGACGTGCGCGATTGCCACCCCGAGCTTCGCCGCTGCCAGTGAAGCGGCCATCGTGGAGTTCACATCGCCCACGACGATCAGCCGGTCAAACTTCGACCCGTCCCCCGTCCCCGCTTCGAGAACCTTCTCCATCCCTTCCAGGATGCGGGCTGTTTGCTCGCCCTGCCTTCCGGACCCCACATTGAGATGCACATCTGGAGCCCTCATGCCGAGTTCTTGAAAGAAGACATCCGACAAGGCCGGGTCATAGTGCTGTCCGGTATGGACCAGAGTCGTAGCAAAATGCCCCTCCGCATCAAGCGCCCGTAATAGCGGGGCCATCTTCATGAAGTTCGGACGAGCACCAACGACGCAACAGAGGTAGATCATGGGGAGGCGTGGTTCCTGTTTAGCCAACCGTTGGGTCTGATTAACCCGGAAGTGTAGCGACCATTGTCGGCGATTTCTCCGAAATCGCCCGGCGTAGCGCAGCAAGCCGAGTGAACCACGAGTGAACTACCGATTCGCAAACCACCCCGTACTCCGTTGCGACCTGACTCTAACCTCACCCTTCCCGGCATAGTCACGTCAGCGGGCGACTTTGGAAAAGTCGCCGACAATCAGTCAGGCCTTCGGCGATAGAGATACTCTCCGGTTTTCAATCGGGCCTTCACTGGATTCGCTGCGATGTATCGTCGGAGCGTATCGTACTGCTCGGCATTTCTGACCAGATGATCAAAAGGTTCTTCTTGCCAAAGGCTTCCTGAGCGGTTGATCGTTTGATTGATTCGTTTGGCTGTAAACCGTAACCCCGATCCAAACTGGTCCTTCATAGCCTTTCCGCTGGGGAATACTGCCAGAAGATGGACATGGTTCGGCATCACGACGAAATCGCCCATTCGATAGCGGTCGTCATCGAAATGCAAAAGCGAGTCCGCCACGATCTTCGCCAGATCGGGACGGCGTAACAGACATGCCCCATGGCACTCGTCAAGACAAACTTCCTTGAGCCTTTGAAATTCGCCCATAAAGGCGGATCGATCGGCGTTGGTCAGTTGGGCATACCCGTCATGCCAGTGGTGGCATGTGATTCCCCGGACGCGAAGCCATTCCAGCTTTTGACGCTCCCAGAGCTGAAGGACTTCGCGTGGAATCGAATCGTGTGCGCGAAATGTGACGAAGGCGATGGCTCCCGACTGAGCCCAATGCGGACGATGGTGTTCCCATCGTTCGACTTCAGCACCGGGATCATAGGGAAGTCCGAACATCGTGTTGGTGACCTCGGGGGGTTCTCTTGTGGCTCACTCGGCTTGCTCCGCTGCGCCGGGCGATTTCGGAGAAATCGCCGACAATGTCGGCGACTTTTCCAAAGTCGCTCGCCGACGTGACTATGCCGGGGTTGGTGAGGTTAGAGTTGAGCCACAGCGGAGCACGGGGCGGTTTGCGAGTCGGTAGTTCACTCGTGGCTCACACGGCTTGCTGCGCTGCGCCGGGCGATTTGCTGCGAAATAGGTATCCCCTTCCCTCAAGTGACCACTACCGTAGTATGCGGGTCTGGAAGACTACCCGGAAACGCGGATGGAATTCGAATCGCGTTTCTCCACA
>JAYSVZ010000162.1:0-2405 GCA_043718305.1 Planctomycetota bacterium
GTGCTGACCATGAAGACAGTTCCAATGACGATCAAAAGAACCGCCGCAAGAGGGCTTGTAGAACATCCGACCCACGGCGCAAAGTGCGTCTCGCACTCCCCGTCAAAGTACGTCTGGGGACTCCCTATTGCCAATTCACCGAGGTTTGGCGTATTTTTCGCCGCCTTTCGCACTCCTGCCTTCTGCGTTCGCAGACTCCCATCCCTCCCTACAACAACTTTCCGAGGATTCGGCCGATGAATCGGCACCGGCTCCTGGTGTGGCTCTTTGCTGGGCTGATGGCCCTGTTGGGGGGCTGCGCGGCCATTCGGGAGCGGGTGGGAGGTCGCGGGCAGCGGGAACCGGTGATTCCAGAGTCGCGAAATGCCCGCCGCGAGTTGCCCGAAGAAACGCCGGAGCGGACAGAGCGGACGCCTTCCGGGCGGCCACCCGCGATTGCGAAATCCAAGACCGAGCCGTTGCCCGACATCGATCCAGCGACGCGCATGCTGATTGACACGGATCTGAAGGATCTGCCATTCGAAGAGCGGCGCGCGTGGCGAGTGTACCTCGCCTCGGTCGAACCGAAACAGATCCCCGCGATCTTACAGGCCCGCCACACCCACCCCACCCTCCAGCCCGGTGACCCACTGCCGCAACCCGGAACCGGGCCGTCGCAGATCGCCGAGGCATCTCGCGAGAAGCGGGCCGGGGAATCACGCTCCGATGAACTCTTCCAGACCGCAGAAGCTCCGCATGAGTCGGGCGTGGAGTGGGCCAAAGCGACGGACGAAGGGGTCGCAACCACCCAGGAAACGATCCAGCCCGCGTTGTCGTTGTCGCTAGCCGACGAGGCTCACGCGGGCCGTTCATCGACGGTGAAACAGCCCGCTGCGGCGGCGGCCAATCCCTCCGCTGAAGTCCCGGCTGCATCCGGCAAGTCCGCCCTCGATTCGATCAAGATTTGGCCGCGCAGTGACCGGTCGTTCGCCGATCGCTTTGCCGGGGCCAAGCTCCCGCTTCCCGCTCCCTGGCAGCGGCATGAATCGTCCGAGAAACCGACCAACATCCCGCCGACTCCTCCTCCCGCGATTCAGGAACCGGTGGTCGAACTTCCCCGGGCCAATCCGAAGGCGGCCTATTGGGAAGACGAACTTCAAAAGCTGATCTCCGTGATGGAGGCCGAAGTCGCCCGCACGGCGAATGACACGCTCGCCGACCGCGAAGCCTATATCCAGCGGCAGGTCTACCTGCGGATGCTTTACTTAATGGCAGCCGAACCGGAAAAGGCTCAATTTCCCATCACCGGTGCGGAACCAGCCCACCAGGAGTTCTGGACCTCGGTCTTCTGGGGAATGTCCAACTACTTTGATGAATCACCACTCATCGACCCCGCAGCACGAGCGACCCAGACGGTCTCGCAATTCCACTCCGCATCGCGGCACCTGCAGCAGTTTGCCGAATTAGAGCTGCACAGCGTGACGTTCTGCCAGGCGATCGACGGGTGGGGCCAATACCAGCGATTCGAACGCGACGAGTTCGAACCGGGGCAGATCGTTCTGGTCTACGCCGAGATCAAGAACTTTCAGTCGGAGCTGACCCCCGAGGGGCAGTTCCGAACACGGATCGCATGGCAGTTCGAGATTGTTCGCCTGGGCGGCGAGGACCAACTCATCCACCGGGAAGACCTGGGCGAAACCGAAGACCTGTGCCGATCTCTGCGGACCGACTACTACGGCAACTACCGCATTAAATTGCCTTCGCACCTGACACCGGGGGATTATGAATTGCGACTGACCGTCGAGGACAAACTGAATCAGCGGTTTGCGAATCAGAAGGTCGGCTTCCGAGTGCGGTGAGTGCGGTCAAGATCCTTACGCACCGTGGGTCTCACCCGGTACAGGTGACCGGCTGCGGTGCAGCGCGGTACGACGACTTGATCGTCTTGAACCCGAGCGAGTGGTAAAGCCCCACAGCCCGGACGTTGTCGGCGGTGACTTCGAGCGAGACACGGCGCATGCCAGTCGCCTGGAACCCCGCCAGCGACTTGAGCATCAAGCCGCGACCGAGTCCCGCTCCCCGGTGTAATGGGCATACCCCGATGTTCTGAATGGCCCCGCAATAGCGAGAACCCAAGAGTCCCTGGATCGTGCCAACGGGAATGGGACCGGTGAACTCATTGGCCACAAACCGAATCAGCCAGGTGGCCTGGGGGATGAACGAGGGGTGGGTGGCAATGTCGGTCATGAGTGACCGGCACCCTTCCAGATGGCTGAGGCAGAAGAAGAGTTCGGAGTCAGGCTCCCCTTGAAAGCTCGAGTATTTGGCCGCCGCGTGCTCTTCACACAGTGAGGCATGCCATCCCGCCCAGACATAACCCGGCGGCAACTCGGCGCGCGGCAAGGTGCGCCGCAAGTCGATCTCCA
>JAYSVZ010000163.1:0-6974 GCA_043718305.1 Planctomycetota bacterium
GGGACGAAGTTGACGCACCTCACTCTCTATGGAGTGGCGACATTTCCAGCGGGAGGGCCGTTCAACGACAATCCTGGCCCTCAGATCACCGATGCGGGCATCGCACATCTGTCCCAATTGCCGCTGCAATCCATCGAACTTCGCAGCTTGCCGCTGTCTGATGCGACGTTTGAACATCTGTCTCAAATCAAGACCCTCAACCGAATCACCCTCTGGGGGAGTGGACCAGGGATGACCATTGACGGGATGCGCGTGCTTAAGGATCTGCCGAAACTTCGCACGATCTGGATGACAGGCTTCCCGCATGATGCGAACTACGCAGCGCTGGGCGAACTCCAGCAGTTGCGCGAACTGCACTTTGAGATGAGCCTGACCGAAGTCAGTGACCTTGAGGCACTAGAGGCGGCCTTGCCGAAGACCAAGATCATGGCGGGGACCGGCGGTGGTTGGGTGGGTGGGTTTAGTCGCGAGCGAAAGAAGCCTGTTCCGTTGGTCCCGGAGTGACGGGTCTCGTTGGCCGTTTTTCGGCTTTGAGGACCGCTGGTGGCACGCATCGCCCACGAAGTTATAGTGCCCTTCGCTAGACCGTGTCGGATCGATCGGAGGGATCGACTGATGACCCGGCCTCACGAACAGGAACTCCGCATGACTGCCCCGACGCTGTACGCCCTGAACTGGGATCTCGATTCGATTCTGCCGAACCCGCAGACGCCAGCGTTTGTAGCGCATCTGGAGCAGTTCAAGGTCGACCTGACGCACTTGGCGGATGCATCTGACTCGCTGCCATCGGTGAATGACTCCAAGGCTTCTAAAACTTGGGGGCCGTTCATCGAGCAGTTGTCAGCCATCCTCGCGCGGCAGGAAGACCTGAACGCGTTCGTCGGCTGCCACATGGCGGACGATGCGGAGAACAAGGAGTACCAGCGGATCGACGGGGTCTTGTCCTCGTTGACGCCGTTGCGGCAGAAGGCTCTGGCCAATGTCGAGTTGGCGTTTACCGGGGTCGACGAGGCGGCGTTCGAGACGTTCATTGCCGGGGATGCGAGCCTGAAGACCCTGCGGTTCGTCCTGGAAGAATGCCGCCGCAACGCCGCCCTGCGACTGCCGAAGGACCAGGAGCAACTCGCCAACGAGCTGGCCGTCGATGGCTCGCTGGCGTGGTCGCGGCTCTACGATCGGCTCTCGGGGGAACTGAAAATCGAGGTTATGGAACGTGGGCAGGTCGTCCAAAAGTCGCCCGGTCAGATCCAGTTCGACATGGCCGAACGATCGGTCAGGCAGAACAACTTCTACGCCTTCGACAAGGCGTGGGCCGGTCTGGCAGACACCTGTGCGGACACACTGAATCACCTTTCGGGAACGCGGCTCACGAAGTACAAGCGGCTTGGCGTTGACCACTTGGCTGCCCCACTGCGGCTCAACCGGATGACCCGCGAGACCCTCGACACGATGTGGAGGACCATCGCCGATCAGAAGGCGTGCTTGCTGCCGTACCTCGATCGCAAGGCCAAGCTGCTCGGACTTTCGAAGTTGGCGTGGTACGACCAGATGGCCCCCCTGCCAACGGCACTGGGCGAGCCTCCACAGTCCGAACTGACGTATCCCGAGGCGGTCGATCTGGTGAACAGCACCTTCCACCAGTTCAGCCCGGACCTGGGAAACTTCGCGCAGCATGCCTTTCGCGAGAAGTGGGTCGAGGCCGAGAACCGCAGCGGCAAACGCCAGGGGGCCTTCTGCACCGGCATCCCCACGAAGAGGCAAACCCGCGTCTTCATGACCTACACCGGGACCGCCGACAGCATGTCGACGCTGGCCCACGAACTGGGGCACGCCTACCACTCCTGGGTCTTAAGGGAGCAACCGTTCCTACTCCAGGATTACCCGATGAACCTTGCCGAGACAGCCTCCACATTCTGCGAGGCGGTCCTTGGTGAAAAGCGTCTCGCAGCGGCCAGCTCCGTCAGCCAAGAACTTGGGATGCTCGATCAAATGCTCGGCGACGCCGTGGCGTTTATGATGAACATCCACTGCCGATTCCTCTTCGAGGACCGCTTCCACCAAGCCCGGCACAAGGGGGAACTGACCGCTGCGGAGCTGTCGAGTTTGATGGAAACCGCCCAGAAGGAGGCGTATCTGAATGCCTTCGAAGAGGGCGGCTGGTATCCGGGGTTCTGGATTTCGAAGCTGCACTTCTATATCAACGGCTGGCCGTTCTACAACTTTCCGTACACGTTCGGTTATCTGCTGTCGAACGGGCTCTACTCGATCGCCGCCGAGGGGGACCAGCACTTCCCCGAGCGGTATCGTAAGTTCTTGATCGCCACCGGCTGTCAGTTGACCGAGGACGCGGTGCAGTCGTCGCTCGGGTACGACCTGCGCAAACCGGATTTCTGGGAGCGGAGTATTGCGGTGATCACGAAGCGGGTCGACCGGTTCGTGAAACTGGCGGACTCGGTCTTGGAGGTCAGCCCTTGAGCCTCACTCTCCGCAATCTATCTCAACCCGGCATGCCGGAAGGCTATCCAGAAAGATCTTCCCATAGCGTTTGGTGCGTACCCGGGGATCAAGGATCACGACTTGTCCGTGATCGGTCGCGGTCCGGATCAGGCGGCCAAAGCCTTGGCGGAGTTTGATCGCTGCTTCAGGGACTTGATACTCCATGAACGGGTTACCACCGTTCTCCTGGATCCGCTCCACGCGGGCTTCAATGAGCGGATCATCCGGGACGCTGAACGGGAGCTTGGTGATGATCACGTTCTGCAAGGCATCGCCGGGAACATCAACGCCTTGCCAAAAGCTCTCGGTGCCGAACAGGACAGCCCGCTCTTCCTTCTTGAACCGGTCGAGAAGCTGCGAGCGGTTGGTGCCCTCTCCCTGGCAGAGGAGTGTCATGTTCTGTTGCACAAACCATCGCGTCAGGCGGTCCGCACACTGCTTGAGTGACCGGTAACTCGTGAAGAGTACGAACGCCCGCCCTTGGGTTTCGAGGACATGCCGCTGGATGCGCGGGATGAGGGCCTCATCGTATTTGGATGACTCGGTCGATGGATCGGGCATGCGGTCGGCCAGTACCAGCCGGACCTGTTCCCGGAAATTGAACGGGCTTCCTTCTTGAAGCTCATTCGCCTGGGTCAGTCCGATCCGGCTGCGGAAGAAGCTGAAGTCTTTTTTGCCGACTGATAAGGTGGCGCTCGTCAGAATCACCGTCGGAATTTCCGCGAACAACTGATCGCGGAGGATGGGGCCCACATCAATCGGAGCGCTGGTGAGCTTCAAGCTCTTCTCGCGTCCCGTCGATTCGATCCAGTAAACCGCGTCCTCGACCTCTTGCTTGAACCAAGTGCTCAACGCCACTGCCAACCCCATCATCCGATCGGAGGCGGCGCGTAGTTCGATCTTCTCTTCTTCCTTTTGCAGCGTCTCGGAAAAGTTCTTGATGATCCGCGATAGCTCGCTGAGCTCCGGCGAGACGTTGTTCTCAATCGGGAGCGGCTTCCGGACGCGACCATTCGACTTGGCGGATTGTTCCCGCCAGTGGTGGATGGAGTCGAACAGATCACTCGTGAGGTATCTCAACCGAAGGACCAATTGCTGCGCGTCGGTCAGTTGATATTGGAGCAACAATCCCTTCTGGGCTCGATCGTTGTAGAGCTTGTTGTAGTTGTAGTTGAGTTGGGCGTGAGTCACCGATACACCGAGATGGTTTCCGGCGACGGACTCGACGGTGTGGGCCTCGTCGAAGATCGCCACATCATAGTCCGGCAGAACACTGGCCCCTTCGCGACGCAGTGCGAGATCCGAAAAGAACATCGCATGGTTCACGACCAGGATGTCCGCATTCCAAACTCTGCGTCTCGCCCGATAATACAAGCAATCGGCATGCGTCGGGCACTTCTTTCCGAGGCAGTTGCCATGCTCGCTTTGCACCTCGTCCCAGACCTCGGTCAGGGGACGGAAGTCGAGATCGGCCAGGCTTCCATCCCCGGTTTTATCCGCCCACCGACGAATCTTGGTGAGCTGTTCCAGTGGTTCGTTGTCGAAGAGCGAGCGGGCCTTTTCCCAGGCTCCGTGCATCCGCCGCAAGCTAATGTAGTTCGATCGCCCTTTGACCAGCACCGCGGAGAACTCGACGGGCAAGATCGCATTCAGGAACGGGATGTCCTTCGCGATAAGCTGTTCTTGAAGTGCGATTGTATGTGTGCTGATCACAATCCGGCGGCGTTCACCGTTCGGCTTGCGAGTCTGGGTCGCAGCCAAAATCGCGGGGACGAGGTACGCAAAGCTCTTCCCGACGCCGGTTCCGGCTTCGACGACCAGATGCTGCTGAGTGGTGATCGCCTGAGCAACGGCGTGAGCCATCGCGAGCTGTTGCGGCCGGCTTTCATAGCCCGCCATCCGCTTCGAGATCAGCCCCCCATCACCGAGAACATCCTCGGGAGTCAGAATGGGATCGTCAGGTGGTTTACTCACTCCGGCGAATCCCAATCAGGCACAGATCATCGCGTGTCGCGAGATCGGCGGTAAATGATTCGACCTCGACGGTAATCTTATGCAGCGTCTCTTCAATCGTGCCGTGAGCCCCGGCGACAAGCTCCTCCAGACGCGTCCGCCCGTAGATGCTCTGGTCAGCGTTCATCGCCTCGGTCGCTCCGTCGGTGAAGGCCACAATGGTATCGCCCACCGCGATCGTGAGGCTCATCTCCTCATAAACCATGTCCGGGACGATCCCCAGCGGCAGGCTCGCGAGTTCCTTGCCAAAGGTCCGAATCGACCCGTTCGCCGACTTCAAGATCGGCGTCAAATGTCCCGCGTTCACGACCCGCATCTCATGTGTCTTCGGGTTCAAGACCATGCATAAGAAGGTAATAAAGCGATGTCCCAGCCCGCTGCTCGCGATCTCGGCATTCAGTCGACTGATGGCGACCGCCGGTGTCGGCGAGGTCAACAATTGCAACCGCGTTGATGAATAGAGCCGGGCCATCAGCAGGGCCGCTGGCATCCCCTTGCCGGCGACATCGCCGATCGTGATCACGATCCGCCCATCGGGAAGCGGGATGTAATCGAAGTAGTCGCCCCCGACGCTCAGGGCTGCTTCGTAATAGTCGCCAAAGATGTAACCAGGAATCTTCGGTCGAGACTTCGGCAGGAAGCCGAGTTGAACCTGCGTCGCGAAGGCCAGATCGCGTTCCAATTCGCGACGCTCCAGCGCCTCTTCATGCAGCCGCGCATTCTGGATCGCCAGCGACGCCTGCATCGCTAAGCTCTCCAGCAGATCGAGATCATCCTCGTCGAACGACATCGTCTCATTGCGACTGACGATCTGAATCACACCCAGCGGCTCTTCATCCTCATCAAGCAGCGGCACGCATATCATCGACCGAACGCCCATCTTGGCGAGGCTCGTGCTCTGCTTAAACCGCGTATCGTCGGCGATGTTCGCACTGAGAATCGACTCGCCCGACCTCATCGCGAACCGGACAACGGTCATGCTGACGGCCACTGCGTCCGGCTCGGTGTTTCCGGTGAGACTGCCGCCACGAGCCTGAGTCGCTTTCACCTTGAGCTTGTCTGAGTCCGCATCCTTGAGCAGCACAAACCCCTGGTCGGCCAGCGGAAAAATGTTGAACAGCGTCGCGAGCAGCTTCGGCAGCACCGCGTCGACTTCCAGTTGTCGACTCAGCGCTCGCGTGATCTCCATGATGCCGCGGAGCTTCACTTCGGGCCGAGCGATCGATTTGGAGTCGTTGGCCCTCGGCAGTTGAGCCTTCCTTCGAATCGTCGAGGAGGATTCAAACTCCGGCTCCGGGAAGGCATCCGGGAGAATGAAAATCCGACTTTCATCGACGGAATCAAACTCAACACCGGCCGGCCCGTCCGCCCCCAATTCCTCCTGGCCTGGCTTATGAATTTTGGCGATGCTATAAGCCGAAGCATTCAGATCGAACCGAAGCGAAACATCGCAGATCCGCAATTGATCCCCATCGGCCAGTTCCTCTCGTCCCTCAATGAGCTTGTCATTCAGGTACGTCCCATTGCGGCTGCGCATGTCTTCCAAAAAGTATGACCCATGGCTTTCCAGAATCTGGGCATGCTGGCGGCTGATCGCGACATTATCGAGGACCAGATCGCAATCCGGATGCCGCCCCATGATCGTGCATTCCTTCGCAAGCGGGAATGCCGGGGTATCAGCTTGACCGCAAAGGACTTGCAGAACCGCCACGGGGCCAGATCTCCTGTTTCCTCGGCCAATGGGGATCGGCTGGCCGCAAGGTGCAGCTTAACTCGGCGAGCAGTGTGAAGCAAACTGACGTTGGCGAATCTGGAGCCCACGTGTGTGCGTCGTAAACGTCAGTGGATTTTTCTGGAATTCTGGCAGGCGAGGTAGGAGGATGGTTTTGAGAGTTCACGCAGGGCGTGGTCAGTGGCTCCCAGGAAGGTGTATGAAGATGTCGGCGTTTTTTGATGGAAGAGCAGCGGTTGGAGGTGGCTTGGATTTCAATCGAAGTATTCCTTGGAGTTTGCCAGACAGCAGATGTGGACAACGCGGAGAGCGAAGTCGAAGCCGAGGAATAAAAAAAAGGCTGTCTTTGCATCGCCTACAATTGCAATTCCATTGAACCCCGTATATCCCAACCAGAGACAAGTCAACACGCTCATTACGATTGAGGGCACTCGAACGTGGGGGTGCCTTTGGGTCAACCCAATTATCACAACAGCTTCAATCCCCAGCTTGGCAATGCCGACTAGAATCTGGGGAAGGAGTATACGTATGGGAATCATTGTCGTTTTAAGTATGAGTACTACTCCAAAAAGCTGTAAAACGTTGAAGGCCGCCATCATACTCAGGCAGATGATCGCAACGATGATTAGGAAAGGCATCCCATCCTGAGAGGACTTTCGCTTATCGATAACGCCGCGTGACTTCGGTTTCTTTTTTCTTATCGGTGGGGCAACCCATTCCTCCTCCTCCGGAG
>JAYSVZ010000164.1:0-2396 GCA_043718305.1 Planctomycetota bacterium
GTTGTCGCCGGAACATGTGGCATGACCGATAGCCCGGATTATTCAGTGCGCCGTGAAAAGGTGTTGATCTTCAGCGGGAGTTTAACCCGCCCGGCAGCTAGTTGCTTCAGCCGGTAGCAATTGAAGCGGCGGTGGAGGTAACGAAGCCGTCGGAGCCTTCGATGGAAAGGGTCGCTTTGGCGACTCCGCGAGTCAGCAGGCCGTAACGTGAGTGAACGCTGAGCAAGCCTCGAAAAGGGCAATGTGAGAGCCGACCCACTTGAATCATGGGGAAGGCCGCCGTCGCGATGGGGAGTGTGCCTCTTGACCTTGTCGGGAGAGGACCGAGCAACGAACCCCTTCGCGGTCTCACCGGGGTCGTGGCGACGGCATGTTGGCAGAGGGGATCAACGCAACACGGGAAGCCCCTGTGGTGACGGCGCGTGGCCGTCAACGAGACGCCCGCGAGGGACAGGCTCGGCCACATCGGGTGACGGAGAGGCTCGTAGTAGCGCTGAAGCCGGGTCACTCCGGGGGAGCGAAGGGGCCTCAGTTCAAGGATCAACGTCAGAAGCGGCGAAGGGAGAGTGATTGGCGATGAGCCGACCCATGCTCGAATCGACTCAGAAGCTGCGGATGGCGTTGCAGACGAAAGCGAAGGGACAAAGTTCGTTCCGCTTCTACTCGCTGTATGACAAGGTGTCTCGGGCGGATGTGCTGTGGGATGCGTGGTGTCGCTGCCGTCACAACGGCGGGGCACCGGGCGTTGATGGGCAAACGTTCGCGGACATCGAGACACTCGGCGTGGTGGAGTGGTTGAACGGATTGGCGGAAGAACTCAGGACGAAGACGTACCAGCCACAGGCGGTGCGTCGGCCCCCCCGCGGCCGCAGTACCCGCATCCCGAAGGCGGATGGGAAGCAGCGGCCACTGGGCATCCCGACGATCAAAGACCGAGTCATCCAGACCGCGGTGGACCCAGAGGGTGCCCCCGTGCTGGAGCCGATTTTCGAGGCCGACCTGCAACCCGAGCAGTATGCCTACCGGGCCGAACGCAGCGCACGGGATGCGGTGCAGGCGGTCCACAAGCTGCTGTGCCAGGGCCATACGGAGGTGGTGGACGCGGACCTCAGCGGTTACTTCGACACGCGACCACCGAAGCGGCGGTGCCCGGCATGCGGAGTTGATGCAATGCGTGGCCCGTCGCGTGAGCGACAAGGCCCTGCTGCACATCATCAAACTGTGGCTGGATGCACCGGTTGAGGAGACCGATCGTCGGGGGCACGTGCATCGCACGACCCGCAACAAGGACGAGGGGCAAGGGACTCCGCAAGGGGCACCGATCTCTCCGGACCACCGAAGCGGCGGTGCCCTGGCGAATCTGTACATGCGGCGTTTCGTGCTGGGCTGCCTGTGTTGAATTTGAGAAGACGGCGTTGGGGCATCAAGAGCGTCTGCAAGCTCGCATCGTCAACTACGCCGACGACTTCGTGATCTGCTGCAAAGGCACGGCCGACGAGGCCATGTCGGCGATGCGGAGCATGATGAGCCGGATCAAGCTGACGGTGAATGAGACGAAGACCAAACTCCGACGTGTCCCGGCGGAAACGTTCGACTTCCTGGGTGACACGTTCGGTCGGTGCTACAAGCCGGTCACGGGTCGGGCCTACATCGGCACGACCCCCTCGCGGAAGAAAGTTCTCAAACTCTGCGAGTCGATCAGCGACATGACTGGCCGTAACGTGACCTTGCTGGACGCGGCCGTGATCGTGGAACGCCTGAACCGCAAGCTGCGGGGCTGGGCGAACTACTTCCGGTTGGGTCCGGTGAGTAAAGCCTATCGAGCCGTGGACCTCCACGTCACGAACCGGCTCCGCCAATGGCTGTGTGCGAAGCACAAAACACCGGGTCGGGGAACCACACGCTTCCCCGACAACTACCTTTATCAGACCCTCGGTCTGATCCGGCTGCCCGTGCAAACCCGCAACTTCCTGTGGGCGAATCGCCTGAACAACACTCGTTGAAACTATCCTTGTCCGAGAGCCGGATGCGGGAAACCCGCCCGTCCGGTTCGATGAGCGGGAGGTGGAAACGGGGCCTCGGCTACCGCGCCACCTCTCGACTCTACCCACGGAAAACACGTAAGAAAAGCAGAGACGAGAGTTCTGATCCCAAGTGACCGCCAAGCAACGACGCGCGATGTCTGGCGATGCTCTGACCGCAACTCTCTTCATTTTCGTGCCTTTCGAGTATTTCGTGGTTCCTCATGAATTATCCGGGCTAGCAACTTCCAGATCACTGGCGCGCGATGGTTGTCACAACAGGCTTCTGGCCGAACCGTTCTGGCGGACGCAGTCGACGTAGTAGCCGCGCTTGCCGTCGCGCGTTTCCTCGACCAGGCCGTGGATGTCGGTGTC